>JBFXEP010000145.1:0-7472 GCA_050179995.1 Hyphomicrobium sp. | reverse complement strand
ATTCGGATGGCCGGGCGGCGCGGACGGCAGGAAGTGGGCCGCCTCGAACAGGAACTCTTTGTAGATGCGCATGGGGGGTGACATAGGGGATTTCGGGCGGCGGCGCCAGAGGTTGGGCAGTAGGCAGCAGGCAGTGGCAGTGGGCAGTGGTCAGTAGTCAGTAGTCAGTGAGGCAGTAGGGTAGGTGGCGACTCCTACTGCCTCACTGCCTTACTGCCCCACTGCCTACGGAATCCCGATACGCTTGTGGGTCTGGACCGAAAGCCGCCAGACAGGGTGGGCCTTGACGTAGGCGACGGCGGCGGCGGTGTTGGCGGCGAGGTCGGGGCCGTCCATGGGGCTCAGGTAGCGGCGCGGGAAATCGAGCGCGAGCAGGCTCTCGGGCGCGAGGCCGGCCTGCGGGTAGACGAGCTTCAGCTCGTCGCCAGTGACTTGGCTGAGCTCGGTGCCGGCCTTGGGGCTGACGCAGATCCAGTCGAGGCCGCGAGGAAGCGGGAGCGTGCCGTTGGTCTCGATGGCGATGGCAAAGCCGTGCCGATGCAACGCATCGATGAGCGCGGCATCGACCTGGAGCGCGGGCTCGCCGCCGGTCAAGACGACGAAACGGTCCGCCTCGCCGCCCTGCCAGGTCGCCACGACGGCGGCGGCGAGGCTCCCGGCGTCGCGGAACTTGCCGCCGCCCTCGCCGTCGGTGCCGACGAAATCCGTGTCGCAGAAGCGGCATTCGGCCCGTGTGCGGTCGTCTTCGCGGCCGGACCAGAGATTACAGCCCGCAAAGCGGCAGAACACGGCCGCGCGGCCGGCGTTCGCGCCCTCGCCCTGCAGGGTGTAGAAGATCTCCTTGACCGAATACATGGGCCTTTCCCTAGGATGTTGGCGACCCAAGTCAAGCGGCGTGCCGTCCGCTTCGTTAGCGGCGAGACGGAACCCGGGACCTGTTAGCGCGGTATCCTTCCCGGAAGCTTCACGCACGAGCGAGG
Organism: Hyphomicrobium sp.; assembly: GCA_050179995.1. Classification (GTDB taxonomy): domain Bacteria; phylum Pseudomonadota; class Alphaproteobacteria; order Rhizobiales; family Hyphomicrobiaceae; genus Hyphomicrobium_C. Next base: position 6,492 of record JBFXEP010000145.1, on the reverse strand, counting down.
ACGATCATGCAATGCTCCGTTTGCGGCGCCGAGGCCGAGGACCTGACATCGGGCGAGTTCGACGGGCTCGTGGTCCGCTGCAAGAGATGCGGCGAGTACGCGGTGGCGGACGGCGCGCTCAACGATTTCCTGCGGCTCGACTACGACGCGCGCGTCGCCGCGCTCGAGAAGGCGAAGGGCGCGGCGGGGGCCGGACGGCCGGAGATCACGCCAGGGCTTCTCTAGCCGCACCGCCCGGCGGTCAACTCTATTCCATCCTCTCCGGGACGGGAGAGGATGCCCGTCGTGCCGAAGGCTCGCCAACGTAAAGTCGTGCCGAAGGCTCGCCAACGTAAAGTCGTGCCGAAGGCTCGCCTTCGGCTTCGTGGCAGGCGAGGGACTAGCTGCATCACTGGCGCCGTGCCGTATTGGGAGTCCCGCATCCGGTCCATTCTTGGTGATGCGAGCCTCCGGCTCGACCGGACCACCTTCTCCCGTCCCGGGAGAAGGAAGGCGACCTTGGTCGCCGGTTTTGCGGCTCGATCAATCGTGTTCCGTCACAGCCTGCGGGATGGCAACATCGGGGCGGCATTTGGTTCGGCGGGAGGCGGGGCATGGCCAGCGGCGCGCGGAGCTTCCGGTACTACGATCTCGTCATGGCGGCGTTCGTCACCGTGCTCGTGTGCTCGAACCTCATCGGGCCGGCGAAGATCGCGCAAGTGGATGTGCCCGGCATCGGGCCCTACGTCTTCGGCGCGGGCGTGCTGTTCTTCCCCATCTCCTACATCTTCGGCGACGTGCTGACCGAGGTCTACGGCTATGCGCGGGCGCGGCGCGTGATCTGGACCGGCTTCGCCGCGCTGTTCTTCGCATCCATCATGGCGACGGTGATCGTCGCCCTGCCGCCGGCGCCCTTCTGGCAGCACCAGGACGCCTACGAGATCGCTTTCGGCAACGCATGGCGCGTGGTGGCGGCGTCGATGATCGCCTACTTCTGCGGCGAGTTCGTCAACTCGTACGTGCTCGCCAAGATGAAGGTGGCGCAGGGCGGGCGGCATCTCTGGATGCGCACCATCGGCTCGACCATCGCGGGCGAAGCCGTGGACAGCACGCTCTTCTATCCGCTGGCGTTCTACGGCACCGGCATCATTCCGAACGAGGCGCTGCCGACGGTGATGCTGGCGCAGTTCTTCACCAAGACCATGGTCGAGGTTCTGTTCACGCCGGTGACGTACAGGGTGGTGGCATTTTTGAAGCGGGCCGAGGGCGAGGACCACTATGACCGCGGCACGGACTTCAATCCGTTCAGGCTCGAGGCGTGATGTCGCGGAGACGGATTCTGGACCCTGAGCGGCCTTCCCGACAGCGGGGGTGCTAGCCGTCTCCGGAGCGGAGTCTCCGCAGCTCGGCAAAAGTTTACACTGGTTTAAATCCGGTGTGTCAATCATGGGCGCGACCGGCTTGGTCATTCCGATTCTTTTTGGGGGACCAATCTGTATGCGGACGATGCGCGGATTATCTCTTCTGCTATCTGCGTTGCCGACTGGTGTGGCCGCGCCACCGGCTCTTGCAGCGGATCCGGTAACAATGACGATGGCGACCGCGGCGCCTTTCAGGTGGTCGGGCTCCTATGTCGGCGCACAACTTGGATATTCGTTCGCGCGTTTCTCCAGCTATTCGACGAACCTCGTTGGAACCTTCCCCGTACCGTTCGGTCATGACGTCGATACGATCCGAGGCGGGGGGCACGCTGGCTACAATATCCGGCTAGGCCAATTCGTGCTCGGCCTTGAAACCGACATCAATTTTGGCGCGGGCGACGACGAGAGGAGGACCCCTGCTTACGGCGTTGTCTACACAGCGAAGACGAAATCGGATTTCGACGGCTCGCTCCGCCTGCGCTTGGGCTATGCGTTCGATACTCTTCACGCCTACGGCACGGGCGGCCTAGCGTTTGGCGATGTTACGACTGATTATGGCTGCATCGGCTGTGTCAACGCAGCGACGGCGAGCTATCGCGTCGGTGACACGCGCGTCGGATGGACCGTCGGAGGTGGGGTTGAGCATGCGTTGACCGATGCTGTAAGTGCACGGCTCGAATATCGCTATACTGATCTCGGCGGCAATACAGATATATTCCCGTCCCCGATTGTTGCGATCAGTCACGACAACACCTACGCGTCGGACCAAATTTCATTCGGGCTGACGTATCGGTTTCGCTGACGCCGCATGCTCGCAGCAGAACCTGCTGGCGCTGCGCAGCGTGCTTACACGTCAAAATGCGGCGCATGCTGCTGGCTGGTTGCCGCCTTCACCGACCGTCGACGGGGATGAGTGAGGGGAGCCGCTGGTATGCTCCGCCCTTCACTCGGACAATGTTTTCGCAAAAGAGGCGAGGATTGTCAGTGCCCCGAAACCTCGCGGCGGGACGCCTCGAATAGGAACCACAGGCGCCGCTCCGTTTCATCGATCCACTGGTCGAGAAGGCTCGAGGTCGCGTAGTCCTTGTGCTCGTCGGTGAGCCCGTGCACCTCGCGCAGGCGCGTGACGAGATCTTTGTTGTCCTCGGCAAGCTCAGCGAGCATGCCCTCGGGATCAACGTAATCGGCGTCGTTGTCCTTCACGCGCTGCAGCCTGCCGATCTGGCCGATGGAGCGCAGCGTCATGCCGCCGAGTTTGCGCACACGCTCGGCGATCGGGTCCGTCATGGCGAAGATCTGCTCGCCGTGCTCGTCGAACAGGAGATGGTAATCGCGGAAGTGGGGGCCCGAGGCGTGCCAGTGGAAGTTCTTGGTCTTGAGGTAGAGCGCAAAAACATCGGCAAGCAGCTCGTTCAATGCCCCGGTCAGGTCGCGAACTGCGTTGCCGCCGAGGTCACTCGGCGTTGCGAGCGGGGCCTTGCGGCGCTCGGCGGCTTTCTTGAGATCGGGCTTGGGCTCGGCCATGGGAAGCTCCATCGGGTTTGGGGGAGGGGCGAAAGAGGGTGATTTTAAGTTAGGAACCCGTCCAGGGCTTGGGAAGCACCCTCTTGGAAGGAGGCTAGCAATTGTTAATCGTGCTCCTGGGCCTCTCCTTGCTTGCGGGACTTGTCGAGGGAGCCATCGACCGCCAGCGCGGATATCAGCTCGTAACACTCAAGAGCAGGATGTACTGGAAGGCTGGCGAGGCTGTCTCCGGTGATCGCGTCAAGACATGGACGCTCGCGGTGCCGTTGGACGTTCGCCTCGGCGGCAAGCCCCGGGACAGCCGGAGCACACTCGTGCTTTGGACGGCCGTCTTCGGGCTGGAGGATGCGGGTTCCTCGCGGAGCGTGCAGGTGAAGATGAGCCTCGTCGGTCAGGATGAGCTTGCCGGTGCGGCCGGTGCGGGAGCGCCCTTCACGCTGGTGTTGCGGAACGCGTCACCCGATCCCACGTCGGGCGTGACCTACAAGCGACCTCACGGTGCATCGGAGCGCTGCATTTCATCCGGAAGCTGGGTCGACTATCGGGGATGGATGGTTTGGCTGGCGAACCCGACCGATTTGCCGCCTGAACGTGTCTGTGCGGTGGTCTCCGGCGTGCTGGATCGCTGGACCGTACACATCGACGATCTGCTCTCGGAAGAGTCAGGGCAATAGCTCTGCCAGTCGGCGGCATTATGCGGGGGCGGCGTGCCAAGCCTCCCAGCCCTTGGCGCGGAGCTCGCAGGCGGGGCATGTGCCGCAGCCCCAGCCCCAGGCGTGATGCTTCGTGCGGTCGCCGAGGTAGCAGGTGTGGGTGTCCTCGCGGATGAGGTCGACCAGCGGCGCGCCGCCGAGCGCGTCGGCCAGCGCCCAGGTGCCGGCCTTGTCGACGTACATGAGCGGCGTCTCGATCCTGAAGGCGCGGTCGAAGCCGAGGGCGATGGCCTCCTCCTGGGCGCGGATGGTGTCGTTGCGGCAGTCGGGGTAGCCCGAGTAGTCGGTCTCGCACATGCCGGCGACGAGCGTCACAAGTCCGCGGCGGTAGGCGAGGGCGGCGGCGTAGACGAGAAACAAAAGATTGCGGCCGGGGACGAAGGTCGAGGGCAAGCCCGCGGCGCTCATGGCGATCTCTGTCTCGCGCGTGAGCGCGGTCTCGCTCAGGCGGCCAAGCTCGGCCAGCGCGATCTCGTGATCGGGGCCGAGGCGATCGGCCCAGCGCGGGAAGGTGTCGCGGATACGCTCGATGACGACGCCGCGCTGGGTGAGCTCCACCGCGTGGCGCTGGCCGTAGGCAAAGCCCACGGTCTCGACGCGCGGATAGCGATCGAGCGCCCAGGCCAGGCACACGGTGCTATCCTGGCCTCCCGAGAACAGGACGAGCGCGCCGTCGCTGGCCATCAGACGCTCTTGCCGTCGAAGCGGCTGATGGCCAGCGTGTCGGGGTCGACCTCGTCGAGGCAGCGCACGTTCAAGGCGATCATCTCCCTGCCGTCTGGCGTTGCGCCGCGCACGAAGCTCGTCACGCCGCAGGTGCGGCAGAAGACATGATGCAGCACGTGCTTGTTGAACTGGTAGTCGGTCAACGCATCGGCGCCGGATTTGAGCGTGAAGTCGCTCGCGGGAATGAACGCGAGGAGTGTGCCCTTGCGGGCGCACATGGAGCAGTTGCAACTCATGGCCTTGTCGATGGGTGCGCTCTTGGCCTCGTAGCTCACGGCGCCGCAGTGGCAGGAGCCATGATAGGTCTTTTGCTCGGTCATGTTGGTCTCCTTGCGGCCTCCTTGGTGCCTCTTCCGTGCGCCCCACGCAAAGGGTCGCGGGGTGGGTAGGCCCGGCTTACCCGAACGGGTCTTTCCGGGTCCCCAGAACCCGTCTACAACGCGCTGCGGCCTCATCCGGCCGTCTCGCCGGGCGACCGGCTCCACCTACAACCACACATAAGAAACGTTTGTCCATCTCACGCCCAAGGAAACGCCCATGACTGCCATCGTCGACATTCTTGGCCGCGAAATTCTCGACAGCCGCGGCAACCCGACCGTCGAGGTCGATGTGATGCTCGAGGACGGCTCCATGGGCCGCGCGGCGGTGCCGTCGGGCGCATCGACGGGCGCGCACGAGGCCATCGAGCTGCGCGACGGCGACAAGAGCCGCTACCTCGGAAAGGGCGTGCAGAAGGCCGTCGATGCGGTCAACGGCGAGATCGCCGAGGCGCTGATGGGCCTCGATGCGGAGGACCAGCGCGGGGTCGACGCGGCGATGATCGCCCTCGATGGGACCAAGAACAAGAGCCGGCTCGGCGCCAACGCCATCCTCGGCGTGTCACTCGCGGCGGCGAAGGCGGCGGCCGAGGCGTCGGGGCTTTCGCTCTACCGCTACGTGGGCGGGGCGACCGCGCACGTGCTGCCGGTGCCGATGATGAACATCATCAACGGCGGCGCACACGCCGACAACCCGATCGACATCCAGGAGTTCATGATCATGCCGGTGTCGGCCGCAACCTGCGCCGACGCCATCCGCATGGGCGCCGAGATCTTTCACACTCTGAAGAAGGGCCTCAAGGACGCCGGCCACAACACCGGCATCGGCGACGAGGGCGGCTTCGCGCCAAACCTGAAGAGCGCGGACGAGGCCTTGGGCTTCATCATGACGTCGATCGAGAAGGCCGGCTACAAGCCCGGCGACGACGTGATGCTGGCGCTCGACTGCGCCTCGACCGAGTTCTTCAGGGACGGCACCTACGATCTCGCGGGCGAGGGCAAGCGCCTCGACAGCGCCGGCATGGCCCGCTACCTCGCCGACCTCGTGGCGCGCTTCCCGATCATCTCCATCGAGGACGGCATGGCCGAGGACGACTGGGACGGCTGGAAGGCCCTGACGGAGGCCATCGGGGGCAACGTGCAGCTCGTGGGCGACGACCTCTTCGTCACCAATACGGAGCGGCTCTCGCGCGGCATCAAGACCGGCACGGCCAACTCGATCCTGGTCAAGGTGAACCAGATCGGCTCGCTCACCGAGACGCTCGACGCGGTGTCCATGGCGCAGCGCGCGGGCTACACGGCGGTCATGTCGCACCGCTCGGGCGAGACCGAGGACTCGACCATCGCCGACCTCGCGGTCGCCACCAACTGCGGCCAGATCAAGACCGGATCGCTCTGCCGCTCCGACCGCCTCGCCAAGTACAACCAACTCATCCGCATCGAGGGCGAGCTCGGGGATGTGGCGCGCTATGCGGGAAAGAGCATCCTAAGGGGTGACCGCGCGGTCTGAGGCGGCGCGGGGCTGGGATTTCCGTACGCAATTTCAGGGCTGAAGCGCTGTCCTCTGGTGGACAGCGTTTTACCTCCCCTTAAGAGGGGCGGACCTATAGTGGGCGGGTTCCCGGATCTCTTAGCGCGTATCGACGAACACTCGTGCTGCGTCAGCCCAACAATCATCGGCGAGTGAGACTACGGCAGGCGACGGTGTTGCTTCTCTGCCTGGGTCTCACGGCGTATTTCGCCTTTCATACCGTCAAGGGCCGCTACGGCCTCGAGGCGCGAGACCGGCTTCTTGAGCGCGAAAGCGCTCTC
>JBFXEP010000144.1:0-7492 GCA_050179995.1 Hyphomicrobium sp. | reverse complement strand
CCGGTGGGATATATGGTGCAGCCCTCGCACGCGTCAGAGGGCTTGCTCGAGATCGTCATCTGCACGAGCAACGGGACGAAGCTCATGACCGTCGATGCCGACGGCAAGCCCGTTCCCGCCAAGCAGCACCACGTCGACAACGGGCTTTGCCCGTTCGCTGCCGCGGGCGCCGTGGCCCTCGCAGCTGCCGAGCCGAAGAGCCTCGCCGGCGAGGCCGAGCATGCCGCCGTCACCTACACGCTGGCGGCCGCGCAATTCGCCGAGACGCCCAAGCCCGGGGCCACGTCGGCCCGGGGTCCACCTTCCGCGTTGATCTGATCGTTCCCTTCGTCAGTGGCCGTTGCGTCGCGTTCCCTCGAGGGCGTGCGCAGGCCGCTCGTTCAGACTCAATCCGGATTGCGTCCCATGTCACCCTTGTTCCAGTGCCGGCCTTTGCCCCGGCGCACACACGTCACATCTTGTGCACGCGCCGTCTCGGTGCTGTCGGAGGCGCTGCTGGTGCTCGGCCTTTGCGCCGGCCCATCGCCCGCCCAGCAGTCGACGACTGAGCTGCCGCCGGTCAACGTCGTCACCGCGGCGCCGAAGTCGACCAAGTACAAGCCCGCGGCAACACCGCTTCCCACCAGCGCGCCCCAGCCCATATCGGATAGCCAGCCCACCGAGTCACCTCCGGCGCTCGGCTCGCGGTCGGGCAGCCTTGGCGTGCCGACGACGGCGGAAGCAACCGTCGAGATCGAGCGCACACCCGGCGCGGTCGAGGTGGTTCCCGGCTCCGACTTCCAGCAGTCGACCCCGGCCGTGACACTCAAGGACGCGCTCGACTACGTGCCGGGCGTGTGGGTGCAGCCCAAGTGGGGCGAGGACAGCCGCATCTCGATCCGCGGCTCGAGCCTGTCGCGCAACTTCCACCTGCGCTCGATCCAACTCTACATGGACGGCATCCCGATCAACACGGCGGACGGGTATGGCGACTTCCAGGAGATCGACCCGAGCTTCTATCGCTATCTCGAAGTCTACAAGGGTGCCAACGCGCTGCGCTTCGGCGCTAACGCGCTCGGCGGCGCCATCAATTTCGTCATGCCGACGGGCTACGATTCGGACCTCTTCGGCGCGCGCGTCGACGTGGGCAGCTTCGGGTTGCACAAACTGTCGGTGACCTCGGGCGGCGTTTACGGCGCGGCCGACTATTTCATCGGCGGCACATGGCTCGAGCAGGACGGGTTCCGCGAGCACAGCGACGGGGAGAGCGTGCGCGGCACGCTCAACGTCGGCTACCGGCTCACCGAGAACATGGAGACGCGCTTCTACCTCAACGCCAACGACATCGACCAGCGCATCCCGGGAACCGTCACGAAAGCGAAGGCGCTGAGCAATCCCAAAGGCGCGTTCGTGCTGCCTGGTCTCGGTGGTTCCGGAACCGGCAACGACAACGTCGACCGCGACCAGCAACGCAACATCGACAGCGTGCGCATTGCCAACAAGACGACGATCCGGCTCGTGCCGGGCACGATGCTCGAGCTCGGCGCCTTCAACGTCGACCGGCATCTGATGCATCCGATCTTCCAGTGGCTCGACTACCGCTACGACGACTACGGCGGCTTCGCCCGTGTCACCGATGAAAGCCTAATCGGCGGGTATCGGAATCGGCTGATCGCGGGCGTCAATGTTCACGACGGCGAGATCGACACCAAGCAGTACGTGAACAATCTCGGCCGGAAGGGTGCGCTCACGACGGATTCGGACGACACGTCCCGCAACGTCTCGGCCTATGCGGAGAACCATTTCTATGTGGTGCCGGACGTAGCCCTCGTCGGCGGCGTGCAATTCCTGCATGCCACACGCGACAGGGTTGATCATTTCCTGTCGGACGGAAACGACGGCAGCGGGTCGACCGAGTTCAACCTGTGGAGCCCGAAGGGCGGAATCCTGTGGGACGTGACGCGGAGCTGGCAGGTGTTCGGCAACATCTCGCGCAGCGCCGAGGTGCCGAGCTTCGGCGAAAGCGTGACTGCCGTCGTGCCGTCGATCCCGTTCACCGACATCAAGGCGCAACGGGCGACCACCTACGAGATCGGAACACGCGGGGGGACGGAGGACTTCACGTGGGACCTCGCGTTCTACCGCGCCGACATCGACGACGAGCTTCTGTGCTTCACGGGTCCCGGCCAGCCGGACAACACCTGCCAGGTGGCGAACGCGGACAAGACGATCCACCAGGGCATCGAGCTCGGCTTCGGGGTCGCGGTTCTGAAGTCGCTGTTCGCGGGCGGTGCGGAGACGGATGTGGTGTGGCTGCACGCCGCCTACACGCTGAACGACTTCCGCTACGACGGCGATGCGGAGTTTGGCGACAACGAGCTGCCCGGCGCGCCGCGCCACTTCCTCCGGGCGGAGCTGCTTTACAAGCATCCCTCGGGCTTCTATGCCGGCCCGAACGTCGAATGGGTGCCGGACGACTACTATATCGACAGCGCCAACACGTTCACGGCGGACGCCTACGCCATCTGGGGCGCCAAGATCGGCTTCGACAACGGCGGCCCGGTCAGCGCCTATCTCGAAGGCCGCAACCTGTCGGACGAAGCCTACATTGCCAGCGCCAACACGTCGGCCGACATGCACGGCAACGATGCCAACGTGTTCGAGCCCGGCACTGGGCGCGCGGTCTACGGTGGCATTCAGGTGCGGTGGTGAGGATCATGCGCCTTCGGCGTCACATTCCCATCTCTCGAAGCGTCGCGACCTCGATCGCGTCTGCGTGGATGGCGCTTTGCTGCGCCATCCACATTTCTCAGCCCGCGTCCGCGGGCGATGACGCACAGCAAATTCGCGCCCTCATCGGCACGACCTGGGACAGCCCCGACAGCAAGGTCGAGATCGATCCGATCGTCGTGTCAGGTGCTCATGCCGTGGCGAGTTGGACGCAAGGTGACAAAGGGGGGCGCGCGCTGCTCAGGCGCGGTGACAACGGCTGGTCCGTCGTGCTTTGTAGCGGCGACCCGCTCCGGGATGCGACGTGGCTTCAGGAAGCCGGCGTGCCGAAGGGCGATGCAGAGCGTATGGCCAGCGCACTCGCGACCGCAGAAGGTCAGGCATCCGCGGACCGGCGCGCAAGGTTCTCTCTTTTCGAGGGCGTCGTTTCAGGTGACGACGCAAGCCATCACGCCCCTGGCGAGCCCACGCACGAACGCGATCACTGAATAGTCAACGATCGGAACACCGCATGATGATACTTCGATCCCGACTTGCGTGCTGCTCGATTGCGCTTCTGGTCTTCGGACCGGCGCATGCACATGTCAGCCTCGAGCGGCCGGAGGCGGCGCGCGGCAAGTCCTACAAGGCGGTGATCAAGATCCCGCACGGCTGCGAGGGGCAGGCGACGCATACGGTGCGCGTCGAGATTCCCGAGGGCTTCATCGGCGTGAAGCCGATGCCGAAGCCCGGCTGGACGATCAAGACCCAGCGCGGGGCATATGCGCAAAGCTACGGCTACTATCATGGGCCGCTCGGCGAGGGCGTGAAGGCGATCGAGTGGTCGGGCGGCAACCTGCCGGACGACTACTACGACGAGTTCGTGGCTTCGGGCTTCATCGCGCGGGAGATCGCCGACACGGCACTCTACTTCAAGGTGGTGCAGCTCTGCGCCACCGGCGAGGAGCGGTGGGTCGACATCCCCGGCGAGGGCGTCGACGCGCACGACCTCAAGGCGCCGGCTGCGGTGCTGAAGATCGCGGCGGCCGACGAAGCGGACGACCATCACCACCACAAGCACGCCGAGGCCGCCGAGATCGGCAGCGCCATGATCGCGACGCTCGCCATCGAGGGCGCCTGGACACGCGCCACGCCGGAGGGCGCCAAGGTCGGGGCCGGCTATCTCACCATTCGCAATTCAGGGAGCGCCGCGGACGCGCTCATCGGCGTCGAAACCTCCGTCTCGGCGAGCGGCGAGGTGCATGACATGAGCGCGTCCGACGATGGCGTCATGCGCATGCGCCGCCTCGCCGATGGGCTCGAGATCCCGGCCGGCGGCAGCGTGGAGCTCAAGCCCGGCGGCACGCATCTCATGCTCGTCGGCCTCAAGGAGCGCCTCGTCGAAGGGCAAACCATCGCGGTGAAGCTCACCTTCAAGAGCGGCGCCTCGGGCGAGGTGGTGCTTCCCGTGCGCGGGCTCGGCGCAAGCAGCGGCGACGACGACCACAGCCACCACAAACATTGAGGCGGCTGTGGTTCTAGCGTCCGGTTTGATGGAATGGCGACCGCGGCGCGAAGCCTACTCGCGCATCATCGCTTCCTTGAGGCCGGAGTCGTTACCTCTCCAGCGGGCCACCGCTTTGCGGCGGCGTTCCAGCTCTTCGGTCCAGGCGTGGCGGATCGGCGAAGGCTCGGCCGTGGCGAAGGCGCGGTCTCTCAAGGGCTGATAGCTGACACTGGTTGTCGGCTTGGAAGGAGCGGCTGAGTGGTTCATGAGGCGAGTACTCCGTTACGCTTCACTGGCTCAGTTGCTGCCTGGCGCCGCCGCGTGCGGCACCAAGTCTTCCCCCGGTGCGCGCGCGGCGTTGCTTCCCCTTTCGTCAGCCGCACACGTCGCAAGTAAACAGCTACGAGCGCGCGCGGGGAAGTGAAAAGGAATGATATACTTTTCACATCCGCGTCATGCCGCAGTGCGCAATAAGATTCGGCAGCATCAGGAAAATGTCGCATTTCCTGACGGCCTCCCGGAAGCTCGATAAGGATCAACACAATGAGCCGAGTCTTACGTCTTTCACCGCAGGGCTCCGGCGCGCTCGATGACTGGGGACCGATGCCCACCGAGGACCTCGTGGCGGGCATCGGGCAGCAGCATGGCCATTTGTGGCTCGATGATGCGGGCCTTGGGCTCATGGTCGGCGTGTGGAAGTGCTCGCCGATGACGGGGCGCATGGGGCCGTGGTCTACGAACGAGTTCGTGCTTCTGATCGACGGGGCGGTGACGATCGACCACGAGGACGGAAGCGCGCTGCACCTGACCGCCGGCGAGGCGGCTTACATCCCCAAAGGCACCGTCTGCTCCTGGCGCCAGGAGGGCGAGCTCATGAAATATTTCGTGATCCACAGCGACGCCTCGGGCCTCACGGCCGCCGACCCGGCGAAGCTAAGGGCACGCAAGATCGATCCCGGTGCGGCGCTCGTGCCTGCCGAGGGACCGGGCGCGGAGTTGCTCATCGGGGACGCGCCGTCGTGCCGCGAAGCGGTCGCATTCACGGACCTCACCGGTCAGCTCACGACCGGCGTCTGGTCGGCGACGCCCTACCAGCGCAAGCCGATCGCGTTTCCCCGCCACGAGCTGATGCATATCGTCGAGGGCGAGGTGACGATCGGTGACGAGGCGTTCCGTGCGGGCGATACCCTGTTCGTGGCGATGGGTGCCGTGGCGGGCTGGCGTAGCGGCAGCGACGTGCGCAAAGTTTTCTGCAGCTTCACGCCGGGCGCGTAGCAGCCAGGCCCAAAACAAAGCGGCGGCCGCTTCGCGACCGCCGCACGAACCTTCGCTGAGAGGATCGACTTAGACGAGGTCGATATCAGCCGGCAGATACGAGGTCACCTCGAGGCCGACTTCCTGCTCGCGAACCGAGGGCTTCATCCAGGTCTTCATGGCTACTTCTCCTTGGTTTCCAATGCGGAATTCAACTATCCGCCCGTCTTATAAACGCGACAGTACGCCAAGGGATGCGGGTCCGGCCAATCGTATTTTCCATGGCGCGCCATAAGTGACCCTGATGCTATGATGTAACACCTTTGGCGCCGGCTGCCGGCTTATGACGCTCCGGGCCTTTGTCTTGTCGTGCTTCTTATCGGACTTGGTTGCTCGCATGGCTTCGCCATGACCGGTTCCCATCCCCGGATCAAGTCCGAGGACATGCTTTTCTGGAAGCACTCTAAGCCAAGGCGGTCGGCCGGCGCGGCACGACGAGGCGAGCCGTCATGATCTGCAGCACCTCGCCCTTCTGATTGCGCGTCTCGCTGCGCACGGTGACCATGCCGCGGTCCGGCCGCGAGCGCGAGGCCTTGGCGTCGATCACCTCGGAGAACACCGTGATCTCGTCGCCGGGGCGCGTCGGGCGCGGCCATTCCACCTCGCCGCCCGCGCCGATGACGCCCCACGCGATCGGCAAGCCGCTCGTCACGAGGAGGCGCATGGTGAGTGCGGCCGTGTGCCAGCCGCTGGCGGCAAGCCCGCCGAAGAAGCTCTTCTCGGCCGCCGCCTCGTCGAGGTGAAACGGCTGCGGGTCGAACTCAGCGGCGAACGCCTTGATCGCTGCCGCATCGAGCCGCGTGGAGCCGGTGGTGGCGCAAAAGCCGACGGGCATGTCCTCGAAATAAAGCTTGGTGCCGCCCGTCGTCATGCCGTTCTCTTCCTCGTCGCCTTTGCGTGCCGCGCGCGAAACCATACGCCCCCGGCGCCGGCGAGAAAGGGACATAGCGCCGCGCCGCTAGAGCGCGATCAGTTTCGATCGAATCGGGATCGCGCTCTAGGTTTTGACGAGACCTATGATGCACGCTTCGGACTTTCCCCGCGCTGCCGATTCACGCCGCGCCCGGTAGGCGGCGCGGCAATCGGAGCGGCTTTCCCTGCGCTGCCGATTCACGCCGCGCCTGGTAGGCGGCGCGGCGATCGGAGCGACTAGAGTCCGAAGCGATCATGGTCTACCTCTCATAGCCCGGCGGCAGCTTCTTCCAGGCGTAGCCGGCCGCACCCTTGCGGTAGCCGTATTCGAACAAGGTGTTCATGTAGGTCTTGTCGAACGGGCCGACGTAGGCGACGTCGAACTCATCCTCGAGGTAGGCGAGGTTGTAGTCGACACCATCGCGCTGCGTCGTGAGGTAGATGCGGTAGAGGTCGTTCATGCCGTTGGCTGACGTCATGGTGGAGATGGCCTGGCCGGCGATGGCGAGTGTCTGGCGCTTGACGGATGTCTCGGCGCGGAACAGGCGGCCGTTGCGGATGATGTAGGCGACGTCCTTGTGGTTCGGGCGCACGCGCTCGATGGCCTTGAGCCTCAACTGGGGTGGATAGAGGAACACCTGCGCCATGGCCCCGCCGTCGACGTGCATCTCCTCGTAGCGCTTGCCCTCAACGGTGACATCCAGCATGACGGGCGGGAAGGCGCCCGGGATCGAGGCGGACGCGCGCAGCACCTCGACGATGAGCTCGTGCGCGCGCGGGTCGGTGCTCTTGGCGATGGCGCCGATGTTCCAGATGATGGAGCGGGACTGGTCGAGATTCGTCGTGGCGATGAGGAGCAGGCGGCCCTTGTCGTATTCCTCGGCGATGCGCCGCACCATGTTCTTGTCGACGTAGCTCGCGATCAAGCGCTTGAGCGGCGTCGAATCGGTGACGGCGTCTCCCGACAGGAGCCCGAGGATCGGCTCCTTGTTGAAGATGTCGGCGGCCGTGGTCTCGGTGTAGACGCGCTTCAGCCTGTCGTCGTAGTCGGGGCCCAGGAACGCGAACGGC
>JBFXEP010000143.1:5983-7494 GCA_050179995.1 Hyphomicrobium sp. | reverse complement strand
CGCATGCCGACGCACGCGCCCACGGGGTCGATCGAGGCATCGTTCGAGATGACGGCGATCTTGGCCCGCGAGCCGGGGTCGCGCGCCACCGACTTGATCTCCACCACGCCGTCGTAGATTTCCGGCACCTCCTGCGCGAAGAGCCGCGACATGAACTCGGGCCGCGCACGCGAGAGGAAAATCTGCGGGCCGCGCTGCTCGCGGCGCACGTCATAGATGTAGGCACGGATGCGGTCGCCGTAGCGCACGTTCTCGCGCGGGATCATCTCGTCGCGGCGGATGATGCCCTCGGCGCGCCCGAGATCGACGATCACGTTGCCGTACTCGGCGCGCTTCACGGTGCCGTTCACGATCTCGCCGACGCGGTCCTTGTACTCGCTGAACTGCCGCTCGCGCTCGGCTTCGCGCACCTTCTGCACGATCACCTGCTTGGCGTTCTGCGCCGCGACGCGCCCGAAGTCGAGCGGCGGCAGCGCCTCCGCGATGAGGTCGCCCACCTTCGCCTCGGGGTTGCGCCGCTTTGCGTCCTCGAGCGTGATCTGGGTGGCCTCGTTCTCGACCTCCTCGACCACCGCCAGCACCCGCGACAGCCGCGTCTCGCCCGTCTTGGGGTCGATCTCGCAGCGGATGTCGTTCTCGGCGCCGTAGCGGGACTTCGCCGCCTTCTGGATCGCGTCCTCCATGGCCTGGATCACGATCTTGCGGTCGATCGTCTTCTCCCGCGCAACGGCATCCGCAATCTGCAGAAGCTCGAGCCTGTTGGCGCTGACGCCAGCTACGCCTGCCATCTTTTAGAGACCCTCCACGTCGTCGGTCTTGAGTTCGTCCGGATCGGCTTCGACGCCGTCTCCGAGTTGCCTATTGCCTTTGCCCTTGGCCCGGCTCAGGGCCTCGCGAATGAGCTCGTCGGTGAGCACCAGCCGGGCGCTCGCGATCATGCCCACGGCGAGGCCGACCACCTTGACCCCGTCCTCGCCGAGATCTGTCTCGATCAAGACCTCGCCGTCCTCGAAGCCCTCCAGGCGCCCCTTGAAGCGCCGCCGCCCTTCGATGGGAGCCTTGAGCTCGATCTTGGCCTCCGAGCCCGCCCAGTCCGTGAAATCGGACGGCCGGACCAGCGGCCGGTCGATACCCGGCGACGACACCTCGAGACGGTAGCTGTCGCTGACGATGTCGGCGACGTCGAGCAGCGGTGAGACGGCCCTGGACACCGCCTCGCAGTCGTCGATGGTCATCGACCCGTCCGATCGCTCGGCCATGATCTGCACGGTCTTGCCGTCGCGTCCCGATATTTCGATACGCACGAGCCGGAATCCAAGACTGTCGAGCACCGGCTCGACGAGCCCTGCGATATCCGATGCAGGCCCGGTCTCCTGGATGAAGCGATCGCTGGATGCGACCTCGTGCGAACTATGCATACCGAGTTGTTTCCGGCGGCCGTAGAGGCTTGCCAAAACAAAAAGAGCAGGCCCTTGCGGGGCCCACTCTCCAAGTTGAGATGATCATGAGCA
>JBFXEP010000143.1:0-5883 GCA_050179995.1 Hyphomicrobium sp. | reverse complement strand
GATCGCTGGATGCGACCTCGTGCGAACTATGCATACCGAGTTGTTTCCGGCGGCCGTAGAGGCTTGCCAAAACAAAAAGAGCAGGCCCTTGCGGGGCCCACTCTCCAAGTTGAGATGATCATGAGCATGGGGACAATACGTGAGTGTGACAGCTCTGGCAAGCGTATTTCCCCGGGTTTTGCGGGCTCGGCGCCGCCATTTCCGAGCGCCGTTCATGCCGCGCTGCACCCTCAAATCCGAACAAATCTAAGGAAATGACAGCGCCGGCCCTCGCGGCCCGCCTTGGCCTCGTAGCGCGTCGGCGGCCAGTCGGCCGGCCGCTCGCGCCAGTCGGAGGCCGAGGCCGCTTGCCAGCGGAAAACCGGCGTCCGCTGCACGGCGAGCAGCGCCGTCCGCGCGTAGTCGCCGATATCGGTCGCGAGCCTGAGCTCGGCGCCCGGAACCATGACGCGGGCGAGGAGACGCAGCAACTCGACCGAGAACAGCCGCCGCTTCTGATGCCGCTTCTTCGGCCACGGATCGGGAAACAGCATGAACACCCGCGCCAGCGCACCATCCGGCAGCCAGCGCAGAAGCGGGCGCACGTCGTCCGCGAGCAGGCGGATGTTGCCGAGCCCATCCGCCTCGATCGACGTCAGCGCCTTGACCACCCCATCCTCGAAGGGCTCGCACCCGATGAGGCCCACGTCGGGATGTGCGCGCGCCTGCCAGACGAGATGCTCCGCGCCTCCGAACCCGATCTCGAGCCAGACCTCGGACGTGCCGGCCGGGAAGAGGCTCCTCGCGTCGCCGATGGGCGGTGCCGACGCATCGACGGCGACACGAGGCAACAGCTCCTCGAATAGTCGCTCCTGCCGCTGGCTGAGCTTGCGCCCCCGCCTGCGCCCGAACGAGCGAAGCTCCGGCGAATACGCAGCGGCCTTACTTTCGGCTGGTCTCACCACTGTTCCGTATGTCAGCGCGCAACTGCAAAATTCCCCACTCCATGGCCGCCCTTGAGGCGGCCATCCAGGGGCAGCGGTCTCAACGCCCGAATGTGTGGCCCTGGATGGCCGGGTCAAGCCCGGCCATGACGTGAAGGTTTGTACCGCTCGCGGATTTTCGAGCCTCAAACCGCCTTCTGGATCGCGTCCGCGAGGTCGAGCCGCTCCCAGGAGAAGCCGCCGTCGTTGTCCGGCTTGCGGCCGAAATGCCCGTAGGCCGAGGTGCGCGCATAGATCGGCCGGTTGAGGTCGAGCTGCTGGCGAATGCCTCGCGGCGTGAGGTCCATGGCCTTTTCGAGCGCCGCCTCGATGGCGGCCTCGTCGACCTTTCCCGTGCCGTGCGTGTCGACATAGATCGAGAGCGGTCTCGCCACGCCGATGGCATAGGAGAGCTGGATGGTGCAGCGATCCGCGAGCCCGGCCGCGACCACGTTCTTGGCGAGATAGCGCGCCGCATAGGCCGCCGAGCGGTCGACCTTGGTCGGATCCTTGCCGGAGAAGGCGCCGCCGCCGTGCGGGGCCGCGCCGCCGTAGGTGTCGACGATGATCTTGCGGCCCGTGAGCCCCGTGTCGCCGTCCGGTCCGCCGACGAAGAACTTGCCGGTCGGGTTGATGTGCCAGATCGTATCGCGGCCGATCCATCCGTCGGGAAGCGCCGAGCGCACGTAGGGCTCGACGATGGCGCGCACGTCCGCCGACGTGAGGTCCTCCACCACATGCTGGTGCGAAACCACGATCTGCGTCACGCCGACCGGCTTACCGTTCTCGTAGCGCACCGTCACCTGGCTCTTCGAATCCGGGCCGAGCTTCGCCGCGTCGCCGTTCTTCGTCTTGCGGTCGCGCGCCAGATCCTCGAGAATTTTATGCGCATAGTAGATGGGGGCCGGCATCAGCTCCGGCGTCTCGCGGCAGGCATAGCCGAACATGATGCCCTGGTCGCCCGCGCCCTCTTCCTGATTGGTCGGCTGCTTCGCGTCGACGCCAGCGGCGATGTCCGCCGACTGCCCATGCAGCAGCACCTCGATGTTGCAGTTGGCCCAGTGGAAGCCGTCCTGCTCGTAGCCGATGTCGCGGATGGCGTGGCGCGTGATGTCCTCGATCATGGCCACGGTGACGGCGCGCGGACCGCGATACTCACCGGCGATGACGACGCGGTTGGTGGTGGCGAGCGTCTCGCAGGCGGCGCGGATGTGCCACGGGTCGAGGCCCTCGGCGATCCCTTCACGGAAGAAGGCGTCGACCACCTCGTCGGAAATGCGGTCGCAGACTTTGTCCGGGTGCCCCTCGGAGACGGATTCGCTCGTGAATAGGAATGACTGCCTTGCCACCGTAGCCCCTCGATATCGTTCCAGCACCCGGCCAGCGCCTAGAATGCGTTGAGCTCGCCGCTTGATGTGTGACACGACCATGACAATCGGGGACGGCCGTTCACGCACATCTCAGGGGAGATGCGGCGTGTCTTGCCGGTTTTGCCTCGACCGGTCAAGCGGCAGGGATGGGAAAGCTTAGAAGCTCGAAGGGATACGCGGCGCCACCGTGCTGAGCGGCAATGACGTCGGCTGTCTAGTCGAGCGGCTCGTCGCCGCCGAGCGTCCGCACCAGCTCTACGACACTGCGTCGCACGCGGGGATCAGCGATCCTGACGAACGCCTTGTTGAGCTCAAGTCCCTCGCGCGTCGACAGGAACTCGATCACGTACGTCTCCGTCGGCCGCTCGGCGAAGCCGGACACGAGCGCTTCGTCCACAATCTCGGCCGGCGCTTCGTCATAAAAGAATTGTACGGGGACGCCGAGCACGCGCGCAAGATCGAACAGGCGGCTCGCGCCGATGCGGTTGACGCCTTTTTCGTATTTCTGGACCTGTTGAAATGTGAGCCCCAAATGTTCACCGAGCTTCTCTTGGCTCATGCCGAGCAGCATGCGGCGGAGGCGGACGCGCGTGCCCACGTGCGCATCGATCGGGTTCGGCTTGCGTGAACTCCGTTCGGTGTCGACGTCGTCGTCGTGTGCGTCGTCCTTGGACATGCGAACCGAACTCCCTGCCCAACTTAGCCCCATCCACAGCACTGCTATGGAACTCGGGGCGCGGGGTCAATAATTTACCGGGATGAAATAAGTTTCACCCAATAACGGCGTTCAAAATAGGTGAAGCACCCCCTACTGGCAAGCATTGGTTGTCGTACTGAGGCATCGGGCTGACTAGGCGGTGGGACTTCGCCCCCTGCCCCGCCTGCGGCCGGCCCAATCGAGCACAAGGACCGCCACCGCCAGTCCGGCGCCGAGCAAAAGAAATAAGAGGTCCCCTGCAAGGGCATAGGGCGGAGCGCTGCGAGACAGCGGCAGCCTCGAATCGATCACCCCCCTGGCGTTGATCCCGAGCAGGCCCAGCACGCGTCCGCTCGGATCGACCACCGCCGAGATGCCGTTGTTGGCCGCACGGATGAGCGGCAGCCCCTCCTCGACCGCGCGCACCCGCGCCTCATGGAAATGCTGCCGCGGTCCGGTCGTGTTTCCGAACCAGCCGTCATTGGTCACGTTGACGAGCACCCCCGGGCGGCCGGCGCTCGCCGCACCCACCCCTGGGAAGATGGCCTCGTAGCAGATGAGCCCTCCGACAGGCGGAAGGCCCGGCGCCAGCAGCAGCGGCCGCGGCGTGACGCCGATCGAGAACCCGCCGCGCTGGCGCGTCAGCGACTCGAGCCCGATCGACTCCAGTGTTCTTTGCAAGGGAAGATATTCACCGAACGGCACCAGATGCGTCTTGTCGTAGAGGTCCACGAGCGCGCCCGTGTCGTCGAGAACCATCAGGCTGTTGAAGGCGCGCGGCAGCACGTCGAGGATTTTCCCTTCCCATGTCCCCTCGCGCCGCAAGGCCCCGGTCAGGAGAAAGACGCCGTCCGGCAGCAGCGTGCCGATGGCCGAAAGCGCCTCCGGGTGCTCGAGCGGAAAGAACGGCATCGCAGCTTCGGGCCAGACCAGATGCGTGATCCCCGCGAGATCGTCAGCCCTGCCCGTATCGTCCTGCTTCGAGAGCGCGAGGTGATCCGCGAAGATGGCGGCTTGCTTGTCCGGCCGCCATTTGTCCGTTTGCGGAACGCTGGGCTGCACCACCCGCAGCTTGACTCCCTCCACCCATCCCTCGGGTGCGCTCGCGAGCCGCGCCGCGCCGTAGACGAGAAGCAGGAGGAGCGGCAAGCCGGATACCGCAAGCGCCCGCATCCACGCCCGCCGCCGGAGCGGCCCGCGCGCATGGTCCGCGGCGAGCGCGAGCGGCGCTGCGAACACCGGCACGACCACGAGCGTCAGCCCGTAGATGCCGACGAGCCCTGCGCCCTGCATGAGCACGAGCGGCCACGTGAGCGCATAACCGGGCACATTCCAGGGAAAACCCGTAAGGATGTGCCCGCGCAGCCATTCCGTGCATCCAAGCGCGACCGCGAGCACGAGGATGCGCGCGAGCCCCGGCCGCCAGAAGAGCGCCGCCACCGCCGCCGCGGCCGCCCAGAAGAGAGCCAGACCCGCAGGCAGCAGCGTGAGCGCGAACGGGATCAGCCAGCCGAACTTGTCCGCCTCGACCAGAAACGCTTCGCCGATCCAGAACAGGCCGAACTGGAAATAGCCGAACGCGAACCACCAGCCGGCCGAGGCGGCGGCACGAGCCACATCTCGCCGTGTCCCGGGTCGGCTCGCCGCCTCGTCGAGAAGCCAGACCAGAACAGGCAACGTCAGGAACAGGATCGGCGCAAAGAAGAACGGCGCCATAGCGAGGTTGGAAAGGCCACCCGCCGCAAAGGCGAGCAGGAGCCGCCGCCACCCGCGCGCCGTCCTCGCCGCGTGCTGCCACTCGCCGATCAGGTCGCGCCCTGTCATGCGCGATCAGCCGGCGGCCGCGCCGCTCGCCGGCACCGGCGGCAGATGGATCTTGAGCCGCTTCACCCGGCGCGGATCGGCGTCCAGCACCTCGAACTCGACGCCCGATGACGAATGCCGGATCAGCTCGCCGCGCGCCGGCACGCGCCCGACGATGGTGAACACGAGCCCGCCCAAGGTGTCGATGTCGGCCTCCTCCTCGGGCTTCAAGAGCTTTTGGCCGAGACGCGCCTCAAGCTCCTTCACGGGCGCACGGCCCGAGGCAATGAGCCCGAGCTTCGGATCGACCGCGATGAGGTCCGCCTCCTCCTCGTCGTGCTCGTCCTCGATGTCGCCGACGATCTGCTCGACCAGGTCCTCGATCGTGACCAGCCCGTCGGTGCCGCCGTACTCGTCGACGATCAGCGCCATGTGCACGTGCGTCGCCTGCATGCGTACGAGGAGATTCATGGCCGGCATGGAGGGCGGCACATAGAGCACCGGCTTGCGAAGCTTCAAGACCGCGATCGGCCGCGTGAGGTCGATCCGGCTGAGGTCGGGCTTGATCCCGGTGCCCGGCACGGCCGCCTTCGCGCCGGGGACCTCCGCCACGCCGAGGCGCTGCTTCAGCGGCTCGCGCAGCGCGCGCCCCGCCACCTCGGCCGAGATCCACCGGAACAGATCCTTGATGTGGATCATGCCGCGCGGATCGTCGAGCGTATCGTGAAAGATCGGGATGCGCGAGACGCCGGCCTCCTCGAACAGCCGCACGAGCTCGCCGAGCGGCTCCATCTCCTCGATGGCGATGATGTCGGCGCGCGGCACCATGATCTCGTCCACGCGCGAGGCACCGAAGCGCAGGAGGCCCGAGAGCATCTTGCGCTCTTCCGGCGAGAAGCCGCCGGTAGCCTTTGCCTCCTCCTTGAGCAGCACCTCGAGCTTGTCGCGCAGCGTCGGCTGCTGAGCCAGACCGAGCCGCGTCCAGAGATGCTGCAGCCAGCCGGTGGCACTTTCCCGAATCGTGCGCCGCTCGGTGTCGTAGGTTACGTCG
>JBFXEP010000142.1:0-7505 GCA_050179995.1 Hyphomicrobium sp. | reverse complement strand
GCTCGCCGCCGGACGAGACCGCATCGCGCGCGCCTACGTCACGGGATTCGAGGACATCTTCACGTTCGGACTGCCTCAGCTTCAGGCAGCACGCCGCGCTGCCGCAAATGAAGGCCTGGCCATTACTGCGCTGCACATGAGCTTTCTTGCTTCGTTCCCGGACAGTCATGTCGCACGCAAGCATGGGGTGCCGGTTGCCGAGGCATTGCGGGATGAGATCTCCCGTTCAGAGGCCCTCTGGAGGCCGGCACCGCACCCCGAGGCGTGGCCGGCGCTGATCGATCTCGACGCCAGCCTCAAGGCCCGGGGATTGAACCCGGGGACCACCGCCGACTTCGTCGTAGCCACGCTTTTCGCCGATATGCTCATCAAGCAATGTGCGACCGCAGGGCACGGCTAGCCCCTTGCCGGAGCCGCAATCCTAGGGCTATTAAGGGGCGGCGCTCGCATCTGCACCAGGGTCCCTCGGACCCCAGTGTTTTGGCGCCCTATCCGGCCAACCGGTGCGGTGACGCCAGTCATCGTTCGCTGCAACTGGGATAGCGTTCGAACTGCCGCCGGCCCTCACACCTCGGGCGGACGCTCCTAGCGAACGTCGTCAATCGAACGCTCGGGGCGCGTTGGTTTGTGTTTAATCAAGGAAGGGAACCCCTGTAATGGCCAAGATCAATCGCGTACTGGTCGGCGAGTCGCTCGTCGGTGACGGCAACGAAGTCGCGCACATCGACCTCGTCATCGGCCCGCGCGGCAGCGCCGCCGAAACGGCTTTCGTCAACGCGCTTTCGAACAACAAGGACGGCTTCACGACGCTGCTCGCCGTGATCGCGCCGAACCTGCCCTGCAAGCCGAACACGATCATGTTCAACAAGGTCACCATCAAGGACGCCCGTCAGGCCGTCCAGATGTTCGGCCCCGCCCAGTACGGCGTCGCCAAGGCCGTTCAGGACTCGGTTGCTGAAGGCGTGATCCCGGCCAACGAGGCTGACGACGTCTACATTCTCGTCGGCGTGTTCATCCACTGGGAAGCTGCCGACGACGCCAAGATCCAGGACTACAACTACCGCGCCGTCAAGGAGTCGATCGCTCGCGCCGTCGCCGGCAAGCCGACGGCTGCCGAAGCCACCGCTCAGCGCAACTCGGTCTCGCATCCGTTCGGTGCGAAGACTTGAAGCGGAAACCGTCCACAGCAGGATAATGATGCACCCCCAGTAAAGGCGGGTCTGCTGCAGCGATTGGGAAGACTACTCTCCGGCCGTTGGAACGGCTGAAGACTTCGGGTGGAGCCTTCACGATCCACTCGCAAGTGGACTGAAACTTCGGAGCCTGGTTGCGGACACGCAATCAGGCTCTTTTTCTTTTGTGCGCGCCTGCGCGACCGCTTCTTCTCAGGCTCGGCGCGCGGCCTCGGCGTCCACGGCCTCGCCGGCGAGCTCCTCGAGATCGGCGGGCGTGATGGCGCCGTTGTGGAGTGCGGTGGCGACCAGCACGCCGGCCGCTCCGGTATCGCGCACGGCGCGCAGGTCATCGGCGTTGCGAACGCCGCCCGCGGCGTAGACCTGCCGCCCGCCGCCGCAGGCGACGATGGAGGCGAGGCGCGCCAGGTCCGGTCCCTCGCCGCTGCCGACGCGCGCCAGTGTCATGACGATGATGCGGTCCGGCCAGAGCGTCGCGTCGTCGAGCAGCTCGGGGGGGCCGACGAAGCCCTTGCCGTGGAAGTCGAGCGAGAGCAGGGCCGCGGCGCCGGCGGTTTCGCGCGCGGCGAGGTAGTGCTCGAGCGAGGTCATCGACTCCGATCCGACCACATGATTTTTTATCATGCGCCCGTCTTGGGCCGGACCACCGGCGGTGCCGTCGTCGACCCAAAGCTCGGCGCCGGGCCAGGCCTCGGCGAGGACGGCCTGCACGGCGAGGTTGGGGCCGCGCCCCTCGATGCCGTCGAGATCTGCAAGGTAGAGCGCCGCGAAGGGAAACAGCGTCTGGTAGGCCTGCGCCACGGCCACCGGATCGGCACTCTTGGCCAGCGGGCTTTCGAGGGGCCGGTAGCGGCTGCGGTCGCCGCGGACCGCCGCCACGGCAACGCCCTCGCGCACGTCGATCACCGGAATGACCTGCATGGGCTGTTCTCCCCCGGCAACTGATGTAACACAGGAGCGCGACGGCCATTTACGCCGCCATGGATACAATGACATGAAGATTACCGTCGGTCTCGATGTCGGAGGAGCGCACCTCAAGGTGGCCCTGATCGAGCCGTCGCGTGCGTGGGAGGTGCGCCAGATCGCCTGCCCGCTGTGGCAGGGGCTCGACACGCTCGACGCGGCGCTGGCCAAGGCGCGGCCGCTAATCGACCGGGCGGAGCAGGCCGCCGTCACCATGACGGGCGAGCTCTCGGATCTCTTTCCGGACCGGCAGACGGGCGTGGCGACGCTTGTCGCACGCCTGTCACGGGAGCTTGGCGACGGCGCCCGTTTCTGGATGGGGAGGCGCGGCTTCGGCGCGGCGGAGGAGGCTAAGCAGCATCCTGGCGACGTGGGCTCGACCAACTTTCTGGCCACGGGGGCGCTGATCGGCCGGCACCTCGACGAAGCGCTGCTCATCGATTTCGGCTCGACGACGGCCGACATCATCCCCGTCATCGGCGGCATGCCTGCTCCGCGCGGCTTCACCGACGCCGAGCGGCAGATCACGGGCGAACTCGTCTACACGGGGTTCACGCGCACCGCCGTGATGGGGGTTGCGAGCCGGGCGCCCTGGAGCGGCACGTGGGTCAGCCTCGCGCGCGAGTATCTCGCCACCATGGCGGACGTGCGCCGCATCCTCGGCGAGGATCTCACCGACATCGACCAGCACGCGACCGCCGACGGTAAGGGAAAGTCCGTAGCCGAGAGCGTCACGCGTCTTGCGCGCATGCTGGGACGGGACGCGGCGGACGGCGACGCGTCCGACTGGCATCGCGTGGCGGAGTGGCTGCGCGAGGCGCAGCTCCAATCGCTGATCGAGGGCGCCTTTCAGGTCTTGTCCGCGAGACCCTTGTCCAACGACGGCCCAGTGGTGGTGGCGGGGATCGGGGCGCGCGACGCGGCTCTGGTGGCGCATCGCCTTGGGCGGCATTCGATTGCGTTCGGCGAGCTTGCGGGAGCCAGCGGAGAGGCGGCGCGCGCCGCCACGCAGGCTGCTCCGGCGGTGGCGGTGGCGCTGCTCATCGCGGCGCAGCAAGGCTAAGCGCGCCTCCGGCACGACAGAGAGCGCGCCTCCGGCACGACAGAGAGCGCGCCTGCGGCACATCATGGCAAGCGCCTGCGGCACACCAGAGCTGCCTGCGGCGCATCATGGCTCAGAGCGCCTGCGGCGCGGGCGCAACTCCTTACAATTGTCTTAAAAGTTTTCCTCTGATGCCGTGGGCGGATTGAAGCGGCCTCTAATGCCTCTCTGCTAGACTCACCTCAAAATGAGCAAGAAAGCTCACCAGAGTGCGCTGAGGTTTGAATTGAACCGAGACCGCGCTCCGGGCGTTCGATGGGGGGAGGCCCTATGAAAACGACGCTCACGATCCTTGCGGCCATCGTCATGCCGGGCGGTTTCATCGTGCTGGCGATCGCGCTTGGCACGTTCCTGATCGCCCGCCACCGCGCCCGCAACAAGCCCGTGGCGCGGCCGGTGGCTGTCGCGCGCTAGTCTCGCTGCCGCTAGCTTTTGCGGGCGGCCCCGGTGTTGCCGCTGCGGAAGGCGCGGACTTTCTCCATCAGCCATTCCCACGCCTCGAGCTCGCGCGGGCCGGCCGTCTTCGAGATGGCGATCTCCAAATACTTGAGCTCGGCATCGATCTTCTCCGGCGGCAGCATGGCGAGCCGCGTGGTGAGCACGGCGAGCTCCAGCACCGCTGCCTCGGCGCGGTTGTAGCCGCCCCAAACCTTGTGCGTCGCCGCATGCATGAGCCTGCAACGGAAGCGCGGGCGCTGCTCGTCCTCTTGCACACTTTCGACCGCGAGCTCCCAGTGCGAGACGGCATCGGCGAGGCGCACGCCGCGGACGACATCGGCTTTGACGGTCGGCCAGTCGCGCCGGCCCGTCACGCAGCCGGCGAAGACGCGAACGTCGCCCGTGTGGCTCGCGACCGCGAACGGGTTGGCCGTGAGGTTGTCGAGCGTGCGCGAGGGCTTGAACGGCGCGATGACCCAGCCGTCGCCCTCGGCGATCAGGCCGAGGGGCGCGATGTGCACCTGTCCCGAGACGTCCTGCGTCGTCACGATGGTCTCGACGATGCGCGGCATGTGCGGAGCCTCTTTCTAGATC
Source organism: Hyphomicrobium sp. (assembly GCA_050179995.1). GTDB lineage: Bacteria > Pseudomonadota > Alphaproteobacteria > Rhizobiales > Hyphomicrobiaceae > Hyphomicrobium_C. The sequence continues at coordinate 3,215 of JBFXEP010000142.1, read as the reverse complement.
GCCCTGGCCACGGCCGTAGCACGCAGCTTCGCCGCCGTCGACCGCACGGCGGGCCGGGCGGACGCGACATCGAGCACGCCCGCGAGGCGCGTCTCGTCGCCAGCACCCAGCACGCACCAGGAGAGGCCGGCGCGCGCGACGATGACCGGGAAGACGGGATCGACAATGCCTTCGCGGGCGAGCGTGCGCGCGGAGGCTGCTCTCTTGACCGGGCACGACTTCAAGAGCGCCAGCTCGACGTGGCCGAGCCGCTCGGCAAGCCGGGCAGCAAGGCCATCGGACGTGATGGACCAATCGCGCGGGATGCGACGGTCGGTTTTGCAGAGGCGCGAAGGAAGCCAGACGGGCACGCGGCGGCGGCGCCAGGCGCGCTCGATCCCGGCGAGCGTCTCGGCCGCGACGAGGCGCGGCTCGATTGCCGTCATCGCCGTCGCCATCTGATGCATGGCGAGGAGCGCCATGGCGTGGGCCGTCCCGTCGTCGAAACCCAAGGCGGCCTGCGACGCACGCACCGCATCGGCGAAGATGCCGCCACCCGGCACGACGACGACGGGACGGCGGGCGCGCGCGACGAGGTGCAGCGCCGCACGAAGGCGCTGGCTTTCGGCGAGGCTGCCGCCGAGCTTGAGCACGAGGGGCGTCACGGCGCAGCCGGGCGCGTGCGATAGATCTCGACGCCGCGCACGGGGCCGCGCTCGAGCTTCTCGATGCGCACGCGCATGGCGGCGATGCGCGGATCGCGGAGGACACGCTCGGCGATGGCCTCGGCGAAGGTCTCGAGCAGGTTGATGTGGCCCTCGCCCATGATGTCGGTCACGGCGTCGATGATGTCGGTGTAGGAGGGCACGGTGTCCATGTCGTCGCCGGCGGCGCGGACGTTGGGCGCGAGGAACGCGTCGATGCTGAGGCGCACCTTCTGCGTGACGCCCTTCTCCTCGGCGTAGACGCCGATGCTGCAGTCGACGACCCAGTCCTTGAGGAAGATCGCGTCGTGACCCAAGGCCTCGGGTGCCTTGACGGTCAATGGAGGTTCGCCCGTGCGCGATGCGCTCATGGCGCGGTCTCCAGTCGCGCGCGGTCGGCCCTAAGAACTCGCGGAGAAGAGTACGGAATCGCGTGGCGCACAGCCGCCAGCTGGGATGCATCGAGTGCGCCCCGACGATCCGAGGCCCGGCACAGGGCGCCGCGGAAGCCGAGGACGTCAGGGCCGATCCCGAGCAGGGGCGAGATGTCTGCAAGCCGCAGCGAGCCCGCGAGCCCTGCGAACAGGCCGACGGCGTGAGCCGTCTCAACAAAACTCTCGAGCATCGTCACAGGCTGATGATCGCGCAGCGTGCGGCCGTCCTTGGATGCCGTATCGAGCATGACGCCGGCGAAGCCGGCCTCGGCGAGCGCCGGGATGAGGTCGAAATCGACGGGGCCATCGGCCATGATGACTGCGACGAGCGCCGTCGACGGCGCGAGGTCGCCGAGGCGCGCGACAGTCGCCTTCGCGTCCCCGCCGGGAAACAGTCCGATCTTGACGATGTCGCAGCCGGTGGCAGCCATGGCGCGCGCTGCCTCAAACACCGGAGCCGGCTCGCACGGCAAATCGCCGATGGTGGCGCTCACCGGAGTGTGCGCGGGGACGGCGCCGCGAATGTGCGCCACCGTCGCGTGCGGGAGCGCGCCCAAGGCGCCGCGCGCCGGGTCCTTGCAATCGATGATGTCGGCGCCGTGGGCCGCGGCCAAACGGGCCTCGGCCTCGCTCGTCACGCTGGCAAGAAAGCGCACGAAGCGTGCCTCGGTCATCGTCAAGCTCACGTCTCGTGGAATATGCGCCGCTGCTCGGCCAGCACCTTGTCTCTGTCGGTCCGCTCGGAGGGCGACAGGCGCACGGTCTCGTCCTGGCTGATAGTCGCATTTGCGCCCGACATGCGCAAGATACGGGTGCCCAGCATGACCGCCTCGTTGCGGTCGTGGGTGACGAAAATCACCGTGGTCGGGCGGCGGTTCCAAAGGGCGATCAAGAGCTCGCGCAGGCCCTGCGCGGTCGGGTCGTCGAGCGACACGAAAGGCTCATCCATGAGCAGGACGTCGGGCTCGGTGACGAAGCCGCGGGCGAGCGCGGCGCGGCGCTGCATGCCGAGCGACAGCCGCTCGGGGTACTGGGACGCGAAGCCCTCGAGGCCGACCTGGCGCAGAAGGTCCTCGATGCGCGCATGGTCCGGATCGCCGTCTGGCAGCGCGAGGGCGATGTTCTCGTAGAGCGTGCGCCACGGCAGCAGGCGCGGCTGCTGGAAGATGTAGCCGAGGCGGGTCTCGGCGCCGCCGAGCCCGACCTCGCCCTCGTAGTCGTGGTCGAGGCCGGCGATGATATTGAGGAGAGTCGACTTGCCGCATCCGGACGGCCCGGTGATGACGACGAACGAGCGGGGCTCGATGTCGACGGCGATGTTCTTCAGGACCAGCTGAGCCTCGCGATTGGAGGTGGCTGGAAACACCTTCCTCGCGACGCGAACCCTGAGGCTGCCGTCCGCCAGGCCGTGCGGCTTCTCCTCCATCACCTGCGCCATCTGTTCACCCGCGCGGCAATGGGTTGCAGGATGCCGAACTCGATGAGCTGCACGACGATGATGAAGGCCAGGGCGTAGGCGAGGATCATCGAGACGTCGAACATCTGGAAGTAGGTGCCGAGCTGGAAGCCGACGCCGTCCGAGCGGCCGAGCAGCTCGACGACGAGCACGATCTTCCAGACCAAGGAGAGCCCGGTGCGGGCCGAGGCGAGGAAGAACGGCGCGAGCTGCGGCAGCGTGACGTGGCGCAGCGTCTTCCACGCACCGAAGCGATACATGTGCGCCATCTCGGCGAGATCGCGGGAGAGGGCGCGGGCGCCCTCGCGCACGGTGACGGCGACGTTCGGGATCTTGTTCACGGCGACGGCGATGATGGCGGCAAGCTCGGTGCGGCCGAACCAGACGTAGCAGAGGATGATGACGACGAGCGCCGGCAGATTGAGGAACAGCACGAGCCAGCTGTCGAAGGCCTGGTCGACGCGCCCATTGCGGCCCATGACGATGCCGATGGCGGAGCCGATCAGCATGGCGACCACGAAAGCGACGGCGACGCGGAACAGCGTCTTGGAAATGTGATAGATGAGCGCGCCGGTCTCGGCCTCGCGCCACATGGCGGCAAAGACCGTCGTCGGCGTCGGAAAATGGCGGTGCTGGATCAGG
>JBFXEP010000141.1:0-7528 GCA_050179995.1 Hyphomicrobium sp. | reverse complement strand
AAGAGATCCTTGCTCAAGGTGGACGTCGATGCCTGCGTCGTCATTCCTCTTCGTGCCGTGCCGTTGCCGGCCGGCGCGCCCCGTTGAAAAGCCTTCGATATGCGAACTTATGGGCCCAAGAGCCGGCGGACGATAGCGGCTGCGTTGGCTTGTCGCAACCGCGAGGTGGCCCCATGAGTGAGCGGCCCCCTGTGGAGGGCTCCCGGGTGCGACGATTGCTTGCTCGCGCGGGGCGGCGCTTCAGGTAGAAATCACGGGTGTATCGGCCGCGTGAGTGCCGCTCCCACAAGAACCCTGACCCATGGGGCAATCATAATGTCGAGCTTTCCCGAAGTCCTGTCCGACCGCTTCCGCCGCTTCAAGCACCGTCATTTCGTGCCCAACGCCGACCAGTACGAGGAGCTCGCCAAGTACGGCCAGGACCCGGAGGTGATGATCATCTCCTGCTGCGACAGCCGCGTCGACCCTGAGACCATCTTCACGGCCATGCCGGGCGAGCTGTTCGTGGTCCGCAACGTGGCCAACCTCGTGCCGCCCTACGAAACCGGCGGCAAGTATCACGGTGTCTCGACCGCGATCGAGTTCGCGGTCATGAACCTTCGAGTGAAGCACCTGATCGTCATGGGCCATTCGGGCTGCGGCGGCGTCAAGGCCGCCCTCGATCAGAGCGCCGCCATCCAGACCGAGGCCATGTTCATCTCGCGCTGGATGTCGATGCTCGATGATGCGCGCCTGCGTGTGGTGTCCGCCCACCAGATGGCACCCGCCGCCGAGAAGCTGCGGCTTCTCGAGATGGAAGGCATCAAGACCTCCATCAAGAACCTCCGCACCTTCCCCTTCGTCAAGACGGAGGAGGACAAGGGCCGCCTCTCGCTGCACGGCGCCTACTTCGAGATCGCGACCGGCACCCTGAACGTGCTCAACCACTCCCGCGGCGAATTCTTCCCGCTCTAGGCTTGCGAACAGGCAAGTCCCTCACCTGCCCGTCTCGCCGAAGGCGAGCCTTCGGCTTGACGAGCATCCTTTCCCGTCCCGGGAGAGGGCAGAGCCATTCCTTCTCCCGGGACGGGAGAAGGTGCCCCGGTCGAGCCGGAGGCTCGCATCACCAAGAAAGGGCGGATGAGGGACTTTTCAAGCGTTGAAGCGTCGGCCTGGATGGTCGGTTAGTTTTGCCCGCCGGCCTGCGCCTTCTCGATGGCGGGCAGCATGAGCTTCTCGAGGCTGTCCTTCGAGATCGGCCCCACGTGCTTGAAGGCGATGCGCCCCGTCCCGTCGACGACGAACGTCTCCGGCATGCCGTAGACGCCCCACTCGATGGCGCCGCGCCCGCTGCGGTCGGTGCCGAGCGCCGTGAACGGGTTGCCGTAGCGGCCGATGAAGCGCCGCCCGGACTCGGCCTGGTCCTTGTAGTTGACGCCGTAGATGTCGACGCCCGTGCGGCTCCGGAGCTCGATGAGCAGCGGATGCTCCTCGATGCAGGGCACGCACCACGACGCCCAGAAGTTGACGACCGACACGCGGCCCTTGCCGAGGTCGCTCGCCTGGAAGCCCGGCACCGGCTGCCCATCGACGACCAGCCCTTCGAGGGCCGGGAAATCGGTGGCCGGCACCGGCCGTCCGATGAGCGCCGACGGCAGCTTCGACGGATCGCCCGAGACCAGCCCGAACGCGAACAGCCCCGCGATGACGAGAAACACGATGAGCGGCGCCAGCACCCAGCCGCGGCCCTTGCTCGTCGTATTAGCCTCGGTTGACCCCGACGTCATGCGCCGCTGCCCCGCCGGCCCGCTTCGTCGGCCGAGCGCCGCTTGAGACCCTGCCTGTCCGCCTCCGCGAGCGCCTGCGCCTGCCGCCACCCGTCGAAAAGCGTCCAGCCGATCAGCAGCCCGACGATGACGATGAACGCGGCGTAGGACGCCCAGATGAAGGCTGCGTGCGGTCCGAGGTCCATGGCTCTACTCCGCCCGCGCCGCGAACGTCTGATCGCCACGCTCGACCTGCGCCAGCCGCATCGCCTTGACGCGCCGCCTCAGGATCTCGTTCTGCATGCCTTTGAGGTGCAGCGCGAAGAAGAGCAGCGTGAAGCCCACCGCCGAGATCAAGAGCGGCGTGCGCATGCTGGGATCGACCGTCGAGGTGAACGCCGTCGACGGCTGGTGCAGCGTGTTCCACCAGTCGACCGAGAACTTGATGATCGGCAGGATGGCGACGCCGACCAGCGCCAGCACGGCGGTGAGCTTGGAGGCCAGCGTCTCGTCCTCGAGCGACGAGCGCAAGGCGATGAGCCCGAGATAAAGGAAGAACAGGATCAGCACCGACGTGAGCCGGGCGTCCCACACCCAGTAGGTGCCCCACATCGGCTTCCCCCACAGCGACCCCGTCACGAGCGCCGCCAGCGTGAACGCCGCCCCGATCGGGGCCGCCGCCTTGGCCGACACGTCGGCCAGCGGATGGCGGAACACCAGGAGCCCGAAGCTCGAGATCGCCACCACCGCGTACCCCATCATGGCGAGCCACGCCGAGGGCACGTGGATGTACATGATCTTCACCGTCTCGCCCTGCTGGTAGTCGGGCGGCGCGACGAGAAACACGAGATACATGGCATAGGCGATGAACAGCGCCGCCCCCGCCGCGATCCAGGGCAGGATCGCGCGCGAAATCTCCATGAAGCGGGTCGGGTTGGCGAGGCGCTGCGTCAGGGTTTGCATGGCTGTCATCTAAGGGTTGCGGGCCGCCGCCGCAATTCGCGAGTTGTTCCTATCGTTACGACATCTGCAGTCTGAGCGCCGCCGCCGCCGCGATGGGTGCCGCCGCCACCGCCGCGAGCGAGATCGCGAGCAGGATCAGCAACGAGGCCACGAACCCCTCCTGCCCCGACCCGGCGAACCCCATGCCCGAGATGCCGAAGATGAGGGTCGGAATGTAGAGTGGCAGAACTAAGAGCGCGAGCAGAAGCCCGCTGCGGCGGGCTTTGAGCGTCAGGGCCGCCCCGATGCTGCCGAGGAAGCTGATGGCGGGCGTGCCGGCCAGCATGGTGGCCACCAGCGCCGGCACCAGCGCGATGTCGAGGTTGAGCATGAGGCCCAGGACCGGCGCCGCCAGCGTGAGCGGGATGCCGGTCGAGATCCAGTGCGCGATCGCCTTCGCCGCCACCGCCAGCTCGAGCGGAAGCGGCGCCGTCGCCATCACCTCGAGCGAGCCGTCCTCGTGGTCGGCTTCGAACATGCGCGGCAGCGAGAGCAGCGCCGCGAGCAGGAGCGCGATCCAGAGCACGCCCGGCGCGATGCGGGAGAGGAGCTTGAGGTCGGGCCCGAGCCCGAGCGGCAGCATGGCCACCACGACCAGGAAGAAGCCGAGCGCCGTGCCGAGTGCGGCCCCCTCGCGCAGCGCCAGGACGAGATCGCGTTTCAGGAGGGCGAGGAAACCGCTCACAGCCCCGCCTCCCCGATCAGCGTGTCGCCGGCCGCCTGCGGACCGAGGCGGAGGTAGACCGGTTGCTCGAGGCCGAGCGGCAGGTGTGTCGCGGCGATGACGATCCCGCGCGCGCGGAGGTGCTCCTCGATGAGTGCCGCAAGCAGGTCGGTCGAGGTGGCGTCGAGCGAGACCGTCGGCTCGTCGAGCAGCCAGATCGGCCGGCTAGCGACCGTAAGCCTGGCCAGCCCGAGCCGCCGCTTCTGCCCGGCCGACAGCAACCCCGCCGGAAAATCCGCAAGCGAGAGCAGGCCGAACCGCGCGAGCGCCGCCTCCACGCGCTCGCGGAGGAACTCTCCTCCGTCCGCGCCGAGATAGCGCGCCCAGAAGAGAAGGTTCTCCGCCGCCGTGAGAGCGGCCTTCACGCCCGTGAGGTGGCCGACGTAGTGACAGAGGTCGGCGATGTCGCCGTCGCTTCTATCCCGATCTGCTGTGTCGCCTTTGAGCGTGATGCTCCCCGCCGAGGGCGCGATGAAGCCGGCGAGTGTGCGGATCAGCGTCGTCTTGCCCGCGCCGTTGGGCCCGACGACGAGCAGCGCTTCGCCCGCCCGCACATTGAACGACAAGTGCGAGATGACCGCGCGCGATCCGCGCTCGACGGTGAGATTGTCCGCATGGAGAAGCAAAGCAAGCGCCGCTTTTCGGATTCGCCGGGAGGAGAGTGCGACAGCCAGGACGTTGCTGAAGAAACGAGCAGGACCGTAGCTTTCAGACCGCCGGACGCCTATATAATTTGCTTGCTTACATGTTCGCTACTGCAAAAAATGTGACTGGCCCGCCCACGCCCGCCGGCTACGCGCCAAGCGCTTCAGTTTTGCGTTCGCCCGTCCAGCAAGCCCAGCTCCAAGGAGAAGAAACGTGAGCGCTCCCACGACTGTCACCTCTGCGCCGGCCTCGTTGGACAGCTTCAACTGCAAGCGGACGCTCACCGTCGGCGGTGAGACCTACGTCTACTATTCGCTGCCCGACGCGGAGAAGAGCGGCCTCGCCGGAATCTCGCGCCTTCCCTATTCGATGAAGATCCTGCTCGAGAACCTGCTCCGCCACGAGGACGGCCGCTCTGTCACCAAGGCCGACATCGCCGCCGTCGCTGAATGGCTCGACAACAAGGGCAAGGCGGAGAAGGAGATCGGCTTCCGCCCCGCGCGCGTCTTGATGCAGGACTTCACCGGCGTGCCGGCCGTGGTGGACCTCGCCGCCATGCGCGACGGCATGCTGGCGCTCGGCGGCGACGCCAAGAAGATCAACCCGCTGGTGCCCGTCGATCTCGTCATCGACCACTCGGTGATCGTCGATGCCTTCGGCAGCGCCGACGCATTCCGCACCAACGTCGATCTCGAGTATGACCGCAACGGCGAGCGCTACCTGTTCCTGAAGTGGGGCCAGGACGCGTTCGCCAATTTCCGCGTCGTGCCGCCGGGCACCGGCATCTGCCACCAGGTGAACCTCGAATACCTGTCGCAGACGGTCTGGACCGCGACCGCGCCGGGCGGCGAGGTCATTGCCTATCCGGACACCCTGGTCGGCACCGACAGCCACACCACCATGGTCAACGGCCTCTCCGTGCTCGGCTGGGGCGTCGGCGGCATCGAGGCCGAGGCGGCCATGCTCGGCCAGCCGCAGTCGATGCTGATTCCCGAGGTGATCGGCTTTCGCCTCTTTGGCGCACTGAAGGAAGGCGTCACCGCCACCGATCTCGTGCTCACCGTCACGCAGATGCTGCGCAAGAAGGGCGTGGTCGGCAAGTTCGTCGAGTTCTACGGACCGGGCCTCGACAACATGACGCTCGCCGATCGCGCCACCATCGGCAACATGGCCCCCGAGTACGGCGCCACCTGCGGCTTCTTCCCGGTCGACGGCGAGACGCTGAACTACCTCACCATGTCCGGGCGCGATGCCGCGCGCGTGGCCCTCGTCGAGGCCTACACCAAGGCGCAGGGCCTGTTCCGCACCAAGGAGAGCCGCGACCCGGTTTTCACCGACACCCTCGAGCTCGACCTCTCGACGGTTGTCTCCTCCATGGCCGGCCCCAAGCGGCCCGAGGGCCGCATCGCGCTGCCCGACGTCAAGGCGGGCTTCCTCGCCGCGCTCGAGGGCGAGTACAAGAAGCCGGGCGAGGCGGCAAAGCGCGTTCCCGTCGAGGGCCGCGACTTCGACCTCGGCCACGGCGACGTCGTCATCGCCGCCATCACGAGCTGCACCAACACCTCGAACCCGTCCGTGCTGATCGCGGCCGGGCTCGTCGCCCGCAACGCGTTCGCCAAGGGCTTGACCTCGAAGCCGTGGGTCAAGACCTCGCTCGCGCCCGGGAGCCAGGTGGTCGCCGCCTACCTGGCCAAGGCGGGCCTGCAGGCCGACCTCGACGCCATCGGCTTCAACCTGGTCGGCTTCGGCTGCACCACCTGCATCGGAAACTCGGGCCCGCTGCCCGCCGAGATCTCGAAGTCCATCAATGACAACGGTCTCGTCGCTGCGGCCGTCCTCTCCGGCAACCGCAACTTCGAGGGCCGTGTCAGCCCTGACGTGCAGGCGAACTACCTCGCCTCCCCGCCGCTGGTCGTCGCCTACGCGCTTGCCGGCTCCGTGGAGCTCGACCTTGCCACCGAGCCGCTCGGCATCGGCCGCGACGGCAAGCCGGTGTTCCTGCGCGACATCTGGCCCACCAACGCCGAGGTGCAGCGCTTCATCGCCGAGAACATCTCGCGCGACCTCTTCAAGTCGAAATATGCGGATGTCTTCCGCGGCGACGACCACTGGCGCACCATCAAGTCGGGCACCGGCCTCACCTACGGCTGGGATGAGAAGTCCACCTACGTGCAGAACCCGCCCTACTTCCGCGGCATCACCCGCGACGCGCGTCCCATCACCGACATCGTCGGCGCGCGCATCCTGGCGCTCTTCGGCGACAAGATCACCACCGACCACATCTCGCCCGCGGGATCGATCAAGGCCGCCTCCCCCGCCGGACGCTACCTCATCGAGGAGGGCGTCGAGCCGCGCGACTTCAACCAGTACGGCACCCGGCGCGGCAACCACGAGGTGATGATGCGCGGCACCTTTGCCAACATCCGCATCAAGAACTTCATGGTCAAGGACGCGGCCGGCAACGTGGTCGAGGGCGGCTACACCATCCACCACCCCTCGGGCGAGCGGCTCGCCATCTACGACGCGGCGCAGCGCTATGAGGCCGAGGGCGTGCCGCTGGTCGTCTTCGCCGGCGTCGAGTACGGCAACGGCTCCTCGCGCGACTGGGCGGCCAAGGGCACCAACCTGTTGGGCGTCAAGGCGGTCGTCGCCCAGTCGTTCGAGCGCATCCACCGCTCGAACCTGGTCGGCATGGGCGTCGTCCCGTTCGTGTTCGAGCCCGGCACCAGCTGGCAGTCGATCGGCCTCGACGGCAGTGAGACGGTGACGCTGAGGGGCCTGGCCGGCCTGAAACCGCGCCAGGTCGTCGAGGCGGAGATCAGGAAGGCTGACGGCACGTTGCTGACCGTGCCCCTGATCTGCCGCATCGATACCCTGGACGAGATCGAATACTTCAAGAACGGCGGCATCCTTCAGTACGTGCTGCGCAATCTCGCCGCCTGACGAGCCGCGCCGCGCGCCGCCCGCTGTCTACGAGGCAGGGTGGGCTGGACCAATCGCGGCCGGCATCCTATGTGTTACTATGTAACCGAGCGCGAGAAGGTCGCGTAGGCTCGTGTCGAAGGCACGTCTACCATGCGTCGTTTGTTGAGCGCCGTCGCCGGCCTCCTGATCGCGCCCCATTTGGCGTTGGCGGAGACGGCGGCCGATGCACCGGCCGCCCTGCCGTCCCTTTCCCCGCTGCGCGCGGTGATCGAGATGTACACGAGCCAGGGCTGCGCCGATTGCCCGGCCGCCGACGCGCTCCTGAAGCAGTATCTCGACACCAAGAACGTCGTCGGCCTCACGCTTCCCGTCGACTACTGGGACTACCTCGGCTGGAAGGACACGCTCTCGGGCCCGCGCAATGCCGAGCGCCAGCGCGAGTACGCGAGCCGCCTCGGCATCGGCACCGTCTACACGCCGCAGGCCG
>JBFXEP010000140.1:0-7539 GCA_050179995.1 Hyphomicrobium sp. | reverse complement strand
GCGGCTTCCTCGTCACGAGCCGCATGCTCGCCATGTACAAGAAAAAAGACAAGGCCGGGAAGTAGAGGGGACCCCTGCAGATGACTGCCAATCTCGCCGCGTTCCTCTACCTCGTCGCCGGTGTGCTGTTCATCCTGGCGCTGCGCGGCCTCTCGCATCCCGAGTCGAGCCGCAAGGGCAACACGTACGGCATGATCGGCATGGCGATCGCCATCGGCACGACGCTCGCGGTGTCGAACCCGCAGGAGGCGCTGACCTGGGGACTGATCGCGGCGGGCCTCGGCACCGGCGCGCTGATCGGCGCGGTCGTCGCCAAGAAGATCCCGATGACGCAGATGCCGGAGCTGGTGGCGGCGTTCCACTCGCTGGTCGGCCTGGCGGCGGTGTTCGTCGCGGCGGCGGCGCTCTACGCACCGGAAGCGTTCGGCATCGGGCAGCCGGGCGCCATCGCGCCCGCGAGCCTGGTCGAGATGGGTCTCGGCCTCGCCATCGGCGCCATCACGTTCACGGGCTCGGTCATCGCCTTCGCCAAGCTCTCGGGGCGCATGTCGGGGAAGCCGATCATCCTGCCCTTGCGCCATCTCATCAACCTGGCGCTGTTCGGCGGGCTCCTGTTCCTCATCTACAAGTTCTGCATCTCGGGGGGCGACGCGACGCTATTCTGGGCCATCACGGCCATCGCGCTGCTGTTCGGCATCCTGATCATCATCCCGATCGGCGGCGCGGACATGCCGGTCGTGGTGAGCATGCTCAACTCGTACTCGGGCTGGGCAGCGGCCGGCATCGGCTTCACGCTCGGCAACATCGCGCTCATCATCACGGGCGCGCTGGTCGGCTCGTCGGGCGCGATCCTCTCCTACATCATGTGCAAGGGCATGAACCGCAGCTTCCTGTCGGTGATCGCGGGCGGCTTCGGCGGCGAGACGGCCGGACCCTCGGGCGGCGGCGAGCAGAAGCCGGTCAAGCTCGGGTCGGCCGAGGACGCGGCCTATGTTCTCAAGAACGCCTCCAAGGTGATCATCGTGCCGGGCTACGGCATGGCGGTGGCGCAGGCGCAGCACGCGCTGCGCGAGATGGCGGACGCCATGAAGAAGGCCGGCGTGGAAGTGAAGTATGCGATCCATCCGGTGGCTGGACGCATGCCGGGCCACATGAACGTGCTGCTCGCCGAGGCCAACGTGCCCTACGACGAGGTGTTCGAGCTCGAGGACATCAACTCCGAGTTCTCGCAGGCGGATGCGGTTTACGTCATCGGCGCCAACGACGTCGTCAACCCGGCGGCCGAGGACGACAAGAGCTCGCCCATCTACGGCATGCCGGTGCTGCAGGTCTGGAAGGCCGCGACCGTGTTCTTCAACAAGCGCTCCCTTGCCTCGGGATACGCTGGCATCGACAACCCGGTGTTCTACCGCGACAACACGGTGATGGTGCTCGGCGACGCCAAGAAGATGACCGAGGAGATCGCCAAGGCGATGGCGCACTAGGCCGGCTAGGCAGCGCGCACGCCGAAGCGCTTGGCAACTTCGAGAAATTGCTGCTCAGTTAGAATGGTAATGTTCTTGCCTTTGGCAATGGCCTTTTCGGCAGCGAGCACGTTGCCGCTTTTTGTGGTGCCGTATAGCGAGGGATCGCGGTAGCCCATCACGAGTATAGTGGTGCGCTTCTGCGTGACCGAATCCTCTACGTCGCAACCTAGATCTGCGGCCAGTTCCGCAATTTTTCTTTCGCCAAACTCCATCTCTCCGGTGCACACGAGGACGTGCCCTGCTAGCGGCCCATCCGTTCGGCCGGCGAGCTCAATCTTTTCAGAGTAGCGAGTCGGGGCTGTCGTTCCCTTGTATTCCACTGGATGATTGATTGGGCAGACGCGTTCTTTGAGGCCGTCTAGCCCAAGGTTCAAGGTCTTCATTGCGTGGTGCAAAATGAGGCCGCTCGCCATCGCGTCGGAACTAGCATCGTGGTGGATTAGGGGAATTCCGAGGTGTGTGCAGAGCGTTGCGAGCTTGTGATTCTCAAGATTTGGCCACGCGAGCCGAGCAACCTCGCATGTGTCGATCCATACGGAACGCGGAGGTTCGAGGTCGTACCGTATTGCCGCTGAGTGAATTGCCTCGTAATCGAAGCTGTGGTGACAGGCAACGATTTGGTTCTCGATGGAGCCGCGCATGTATTCGAGCGCTGCCGCAAAATTCGGCGCTAGATTGGTGTGCGCGCTTGTGATGCCGTGAATCTTGATGTTGCGGGAGTCGAAGGGCTCCTCGGGATCGACAAGAGTTTGCCATCTCCAAAGGGGGATGCCGTCATTGACGCGGCTAGTCCGATCTGGCAAATCGAGTGACGTGAATCGTTGGCCGTCTCAACGTCGATCGCGACGAAAGTTTCCATTGATTCCCCCGTGTTCGTCAGCAAGCGCATTATCTGCGCCTCGGTCCACGCGTCGAGGCGGGGAGGTGATCGAGATGTGGATTGTTCTGGGCCTGTATAGGTCGGAGCTTCGTATGAGCGGGTTCGTCTCTCCGTAGCCTTGCTGAGTTCTTTCGATGAACCAACGCCTTGTTTGGCCGTCCTCTTGCTGCCGACCTGTGGCAAAGTTATCCCCTTGCGGGAGAGATCGCCGACACTTTAGCTTTCGTATCTGAGGTCAGCCCGCGAAGGCGAGCGCTTCAAACGCGAAAGGATCGTGCATGAGGGCTTCGGCACTCCTCATCGGCTTCATGATGCTTGCGGTTGGCGGACAGGCAGCCGCCGAGGAGGGGCTCGAGGTGGAGCCCGTCATCGGCGGCGGGCCGATGCGCTGCTACGACTACCGCGGCACGGTGGTGCGGACGCTCAAGACGACGGATCTCGGGGATGTGGGGCGCGCGTCGATCATCGCACGCATGCCGATCATCTCGCTCGATGCGGACCGGCTGCGCGTGCTGCCGCCGACGCTGCAGGTGTTCTTCTTCATGCACGAGTGCGCACACCACGTGCTCGCGCATGTGCGCAATCCTACGCTCGATAGCGAGCGTGAGGCGGACTGCTGGGCGACCAACTACGGCCGCTGGGCGGGCCTCTTCTCGCGCATGGACGTCGTTGGGTGGGGAGCCTACATCGCGCGCAGCAACGGCTCCCGCTTCGGGCATCTGCCGGGGCCGGAGCGGCACGCCTACGTCCTCGATTGCTTCGATAGACCGGAAAGCGAGCCCTTCGCGGCCTCGCTTTCGGTCAAGCGGCCCACGCTTCAGCGATAGCGGGTCGGGATGACGAGGCGCTGGCCGATCTCGATGCGCTCGCTCGGCAAGCGGTTGGCGGCGACGATGTCGCCGACCGGCACACCATGGCGTCGCGACAGCCCATAGAGCGTGTCGCCCTCGCGCACCTCGACGATGTTCGGTGCATGCTGTGCGGGTGGTGCGCCGCGTGTCGCGGCCGGGCCCGCCGATCCGGTGGTCATCGGATAGGCCGGCTGGCGCCAACGGCGCTCGTCGTTGCCTTGCCCGATGCTCGCGGTCTCGATGCTGCGCGGCGCGCCGTAGCTCGGATGACCGCTGTCGTAGGCGGCCATCTGGCGCGGCGTCGGCTGGCCCGGATCGACGTAGTGGCGCGGCGCCTCGGAGTAGGAGCGCCCGTAGCCGTTGCCCGGGTAGGTGCCGCCCGAGGTGGAGCCGTCCGGATAACGGCGGGGGGCGTTGCCGTACACGCCCTCCCAGGGCGCAGGCTGGATCGGGCGAGGGTGTCCGGTGAGCCGCCGGAGCTGCATCCGGCGAGGGCAGCGGCGGACAGGATCAGCGCGGAGGCGCCGATCGCGCGGTGACGGGAACGCATGACAAAAACTCCGCAAACGCATAGGCGTTTAGAAAGCGCAGCTTTTGGTTAAAGGCGCCTTAAGGCTCACGCGCCGCGGCTCTGTGCTAGCCTCTTCCACTGGCGTCGGTGTGCAGGGCATCGGAGAGGGGCGCGGTTGCGACTGATCCTAAAAATTGCAGCGGGAGCCGTGTTGGGCATGGGCATTCTGGCGGCGATCGTTCCCGTGCTGCAGCGCCATCTCATGTACTTTCCGGACACGACCTATTTCACGCCGGAGCAGGCCGGGCTCAAAGGCGTCACGGAGCATGTGCTCAACACTGCGGACGGGCATCGGGTCATCGCCTGGTCTGCCCGCGCGAAGGCCGGCCAGCCGACGATCCTCTACTTCCACGGCAACGCGGGATCGCTCGAGACGCGGAGCGAGCGCATCCGCAAGTACATGGCGCACGGCCTCGGCGTGTTCATGATGACGTATCGCGGCTTCGGGGGCTCCTCCGGCGAGCCTTCGGAGGCCGCCAACGTCGCCGACGCGATGCTGGCCTTCAACGCGCTCGTCGCCTCGGGGATCGATCCGATGGACGTGATCATCTACGGCGAGTCGCTCGGCACGGGGGTCGCGGTGCAGGTTGCGGCGGCGAAGCGCATCGGCGGTCTGGTGCTGGACGCGCCCTACACCTCGATGGTCGATCTGGCCGCTTTGCACTATCCGCTCGTTCCCGGGCGGTGGCTCATGACCGACCGCTACGAGACTCGTCGGCACATTGGCGCCGTGACAGCGCCGCTCTTGGTGATGCACGGCGAGCAGGACAGCATCGTGCCGGTGGCGATGGGGCGCGAGATTCATGCGCTCGCGTCCGAGCCGAAGACGCTCAAGACGTTTCCCCAAGCGGGGCACGACGATCACTACAAGTATGGATCGTACGACGCGCTCTACGCCTGGATCGCGGCGCTGCGCGCGGATTAGAGCGGCAGTTTGCGCGCTTGGCCCTGGACGGCCGGGTGTCGATGCGAAGCATCGCTCCGCGATGACCCCGGCCCTGGAGTGGGGGAGGGGCCGCTTCAACCCACAGCGAGTGCGAGCTACGTGAAAACGTAGATGAGGCCGGCGACGAGGAGGAAGAACACGGCGGTGCCGATGCCGGCGAAGTAGGGGTAGGCGCGGATGCGGCCGGCAGAGGTGTCGAGCTCCTTCATGATGACGACGCCGCCCATGCCGCGGCGGAACCAGCCCGTCACGTGGCCCTTCGCACCGATGTGCGGCTTGATGCGCTGCCAGCCGGTCCAGAGGTCGCCGAGGGGACCGAGCTGCGAGCGGAAATCGACGGTGATGCGGCCCGTGGGATCGGCGAAAATGGTGTCCTCGCCGAAGACGGAGCCGGCGTCGGCGCGGCCGATCACCTCGCCGTCGAGGCGCACCGGGCGGCCGATGACGGGGGAAGCCGCGTAGTCGCCCATGAGGCTCACCACGGTCTCTTGCCCGGGAGGGGTGCTCGGGTACGTGATGGGGATGAAGACCAGCCAGGTCAGGATGCCCGCCGGAATGGCGAGGAGGGCGAACTCGGGCGTTGCGGTGGTGATGCCCCACAGGCCGACGATGACGGCGACGACGACTGGCATCGCGAGCACACCGACCTCGTGCCAGAAGCGCGACCGGAGCGCCGCCGGATCGACCTTGGCACGGGCGGCTGCGGCTTCCACATCGATGTCGGGGAAGGGCTGCTGCTTTTCCTTGGCGAAGGCCGACAGCGCCAGGATGCGCTTCCCCGTCAGAGGATGGGTCGAGTTGAGCTCGATCAGCTTGGCCCACGGATTGTAGATGTCGAACAGCATGGCGTTGGCGGTCGCCTCGGGGTGGGTCTTCGAGGCCTCGACGACGAGGCCCAGGTGGCGGGCGCCCTTGAAGTCGGTGACGCCCAGATGGCGCGTCGAGGCCAGAAGCTCGCGCGACTGCTCGGTGTCGGCGGCCTCGGCGATGCCGTAGGCAATCTTGACCAGCGCATTGGCGAGGTGGCGTGCCTCGATGCGCTCGGCGGAGAAGCGGTCGGCAAGGTACTCGCGCGTGCGGCTGAGGTACAGGAGCAGGAAGGTGCCGACGACGTACATCACGTAGGCGACGAGACCGATCATGGCCGCGCCTTCCTTCTTGCGCGAGGAGCCGCCCGACTGCCGCGTGAGGCTCGAATAGATCGTATAGAGCGCCTGCACCAGCGTGCCGGCGACGGTCATGACGAGGAAGTCGAGGTGGACGATGTGGCCCAGCTCGTGGGCGACGACGGCGCGGGTCTCCTCCTCGTTCAGAAACTCGAAGATGCCGTCCGTCAGAACGATGCGCGCGCTCGAGCGGAAGAGGCCGTAGGTGAAGGCGGTCGGATTGCGGTCGGGGATGATGCCGACGGAAGGCGCCTTGAAGCCGTACTGCCTGGCCACGTCATGGACGATGGCGTGCACGTGCGGGTGGCGCTCCTTGAGGGTCGCGTCGTCGAGGTAGGTGATCTTGTGCACCCACCTCAGCATCAAATCCGTGATCCACGGGGAGAGGACGAAGAGCAGCGTGTTGATGACGAGGACGAGGACCAGCGCCCAGCCGAGATCGATCGCGCCCGCGGCGACGAATGCGGCGATGACCACGCCCGCCACCATGGCGACGAGCAGCGAGAGGGTCACGAGGGAGGCAAAGAAGAGGCTGGTCATGGCGGGACGTTACGCGAGGCCCGACGCAGCGGCCAGACGCGCGCCGACACGCTCCCAAAGAAAATTCGCCGCCGGACGATTTCCGTCCAGCGGCGAATGATCTGTACTGGCGCTATGCAGCGCGCCGGGCTCAGCGACCGCCGAAGCCGCCGCCGCTGTTGCCACCACCAAAGCCGCCGCCCGAGGGACGGCCGCCACTGCCGCCGGGGCCGCCACGACCACCCGGGCCCTTGGCGCCGGGGCCGCCGCGCGTCGCCGCGGGCTTGCCGGGCAGCAGGCCTTCGCGCTGCAGCTTCTTGCGCGCGAGCTTACGGGCGCGGCGCACGGCCTCGGCCTTCTCGCGGGCTTTCTTCTCGGAGGGCTTCTCGAAGTAATTCCGCAGCTTCATCTCGCGGAAAATGCCCTCGCGCTGCATCTTCTTCTTGAGCGCCTTGAGGGCTTGGTCGACGTTGTTGTCGCGAACGAGTACCTGCAAGCGGTAACCCCTGGATTCTGAATGGCTAAACGAATGCGCCCCTTGGCCCCGGGGGCTGGCCACCGGTGCTGCGGGCGATTTGATTTGGCTGGCTTCTATCAAACGGGAGGCGGCTTGTCCACCGGCCGTTAGGGCTGGTCTGCAAGCATTTGCGGCCCTTGTCGGGCGTTTTGGGCTTTCTGGGCCGGGTTTCGCCAGCGTCGCGCAAGCGGAGACAGGCGTGGGGGCCGGCCGTCCATGCGAAGCATGGCCCCTCGTCGGCTAGGTGCGCGGCTTGAGGCGGTTGATGTGGCCCATTTTGCGGCCGGGGCGGGCGTCGGGCTTGCCGTAAAGATGGAGCGCGGAATCGGGCTCCGCAGCGAGCGCCTGCCAGTGGTCGACGTCGTGGCCGATGAGGTTGGTCATGGTGACATCCGAATGGCGGCCGGTGGGGCCGAGCGGCCAGCCGGCGACGGCGCGGATGTGGTTCTCGAACTGGCTCGTGAGGCAGGCGTCCATGGTCCAGTGGCCGGAGTTGTGCACGCGGGGCGCGATCTCGTTGACCACGAGCGGCTCGGGCGCGTCCGGCAGATAGAACATCTCGA
>JBFXEP010000139.1:0-7574 GCA_050179995.1 Hyphomicrobium sp. | reverse complement strand
GACTTCGCGGCCGCGCCGACCGCGGCGGCGTGCTGCTCCAGCGCCTCCTTCGACTTCGGCTTGCGCACCAGCCCGCCGGCCTCCACGGCGCGGCTCGCCCAGGCCTGCGCTCGCCGATCAGCAGCCTG
Source organism: Hyphomicrobium sp. (assembly GCA_050179995.1). Taxonomy (GTDB): domain Bacteria; phylum Pseudomonadota; class Alphaproteobacteria; order Rhizobiales; family Hyphomicrobiaceae; genus Hyphomicrobium_C. The sequence goes on along the minus strand of JBFXEP010000139.1, from coordinate 7,446 downwards.
GCGAGCGTCGTCGGCCTCCTCGACCGCATCGTCCTCCGCGGCGTGCTCCTCCACCTCGTCGGCATCGGCGTCGGCATCGCGGTCGGCGGCATCGTCCTCGTCGTCTTCGTCATGGCCGTCGGCGGCCGACTTCGCTTTCACCTTCAGCTTCTCGACCAGCCCGGCGAGGGCCTTGTCCGACATCGCTTCGAGGCGGGACAGCGGCAGTGCGGGCTGGTCGCCGAGGTCGAGGAAGACGGTCGGGTCATCCGCGGCAGCGCGGCGCAGCTCGTAGTCGAGCAGGCCCTCGTAGAGGATGCCGATGTACTCCGACGACAGGTCGGAGAAATCCACCGGCACGTTGACGCGCTTCCAGCCCGCGCCCTGGCGGAGGCGCATCTCGGTGACGCAGAGCAGGTCGAGCATGCGGTAGACGTCGGCGTCGTGGGGGCCGCGGGCGGGATCCTCGAGCGCGGCGAGGGCGCGGCGCAGCGAATCGTCCGACCGAGCGTCGCCGGGCTCGAACAGGCCGCCGCCGTATCGGATCAGTGTCAGGTCCTTGTGCGGCGAGCCGCGATAGATGAGGCGGAAGAGCGCAAGGACGCGAGGCCAGGCGGCGTGGCGGTGGGCGAGCCGGGCGAGACCGTCGCGAGTCCCGGCTCCGGACAGCTGCAGCGCCTCCCGCAGTCCCTGCAGGCCGTAGGAGAGATGATAGACGGGGTTGCTGCGCGGCAGCAGGTCGTCGCGCGCCTCGGCGAAGAGGACGACGACCATGCGCATGACGACGCGGGTGGCGGCGCGGTAGATCGAGGCATGAGTCACGAGCCTCGAGGAGGCATCGGGCGCGAGGCTCGAGGCGCGAGTATCCGGACTCGTGCCTCGCGCCTCGTGCCTCGTGCCTTCTTTCTCATGGCTCGCGCCTTCCTCTGCGAAGACGCGCTGGATGAGCAGCTCGACCGCTTGGCGGACGCGCTCACCGAGCGCCGCCGAGAGCTCGCCCTGACCCTTGCGCGACGCGGCGATGGCGGCGAGCAGCGGCGCCGGCGCGTTCGCCTTCGGCGGGGACAGGCGCTCGCGGTCGAGCAGCGCCCGCAGCGCCGCCACCTGCGGCCCTGGCTCGCCCTCTTCGAACCACAGGCCGACGTCCCACTCGGCGAAGGCCTCGGCGTCGAGCGAGGCGTGGATCAGCCGCCACTGCCAGCCGTTGGTGAGCAGGGCGAGCGAGCGCTCGCCGGCGCGCAGCCACTCGACGACGCGGGCCGGCATGCGGCGGCCGCGGCCGATGCCGAGGCGGCGCTCGTGATCGACGAACAGCGGCAGCTCGGCGCCGTGCGCGCCCTGCCAGACGCGGCGCGGCCTGATCGCCTCGCCGCTGAGGGCGCGGTGCGTCCACTCGCTGCCCAGCGCGCCCCCCTTGAGCCAGTGGCCGGTCTCCGGCTCGAGCGGCCGCCCCAGGCCGAGGACCTCCTCGAGGACGACGTCGAGCAGCGCCGGCGGCGGCCCGCCGCCGTTCAGGGAAGCGATGGCACGGCGCAGGCGCTCGACGGTCTTCCAGGGCAGCGGTTCGAGGTGCGGCGGAAAGACGTCGCCGACGCGCGTCGGGGAGAGCAGCAGGCCCGCGGTCCTGACGCTCTCCCAGGCGGCGATGGGATCGAAGGCGACGACGCCGCTCATCGCCGCTCCGCGAGGCGGATCTCGATCGCCACCGGGAATACCTGCGCGCCGCCGCGCAGGGCGAACCGCCTTGGGATGATGCCGCTCAGCACCCGGTCGCGCTCGATCTGCAGCTGCTCGCGCAGCTCCTCGTACTGCTGGCGGCGGCGGCGGACCTCGGCCTCGCGCTCCTCGACCGACTGCTCGAGCTCGCGCAGCCGCGCGTCGCGATCGAAGAGCACGCCCTGCTGGCGCTCCGCCTTCAGGTCGTCGATCTCGCGCTGCAGGCGCTGCACGGTGCTGCGCTCGATCAGCGCCGAGACCTCGCCCTGGCGCTGCTGGAAGCGCTCGCGCTCGGCGGCGTCGGCCTCCGCGCGGTCGCGCTCGAGCGCGGCGGCGAGCCGTTGCGACAGCGCGGCCGCCTCGGCCCGCACCAGGTCGCGCACGTCGCGGCCGATCTCCTCCCACAGCTCGCGGGCGGCGGCGACCTGCTGCGGCGTCGGCGCCGCCGCATGCGCGGCGCGCAGCGCGCGCGCGGGTGCGTGCGGCAGCGCGGCGGCGAGCTCGCCGCGGCGGATCGGGATCGCCACCGTCCGCACCCAGTGGTGGAAGGTCTCGCGCAGGTCGTTCACCGCCAGCTCCTCCACGGTGAGCAGGAGCAGGGCGTCGGCACCATCCGGCACGGCGCCCTGGCGGACGCTCCAGCGGGTGGCGCGGCCGTGGACGGACGCGCCGGGGAAGCGGGAGCGGGCGAACGTGTTGAGTGCGCGGCGATAGACCGGGTGTCCGAGATGCATCAGCACCGTGTCGCGGCGCGGATGGAAGACCTGGCGCGGCCCGACCTCGCGCATCAGGCGGCGCGGGTCGAAGCAGAGACCGCGCAGCGCGCCGAGCCCGCCGGTGGCGGGGAGGCGCACGGTGTCATCGACCAGCTCCTGCCAGGCGACCGGCACCGGCAGCACGAGCTGGAAGCGGCCGTCGTCGTCGGGGCCGTGCAGGCGCGATCCGCCGATCCCGAGGCCGAGGGCGACATCCAGGGTGCTGGTCAACGCGTCGGGATCGAGGTCGATCTCCTTGGCGAGGGCGGCGAGCTTGCGCAGCTCCGCGTCGCCCAGCTCGATGTCGCGGGCGCGCGGCAGCGCGGCGCGGCCGCGGGCGCGTTCGATGGTGACCTCGAGCTCGTCGTAGACCGCGTCGGCGTCGGCGCCGTCGATCAGGCGGCGCTCGACGGCGCGGTCGAAGACGTCGCCGGTGGAACCGAGATCCTCGCGGATCGTGTTCACCTTCTGCGCCACCTTGGCGAGGAAGCGGAGGTCGGCGTCCTCGTTGCTGGTGAAGTGGTGCACGGTGACGTCGCGCGCCTGGCCGTGGCGGTCGAGGCGGCCGTTGCGCTGCTCGAGGCGGGCGGGGTTCCAGGGGATGTCGTAGTGGAAGAGGAAGCGCGCCGTCTCCTGCAGGTTGAGGCCCTCGGAGGCGGCGTCGGTGGCAATGAGGACGCGCACGGGATCGGCCGGATCGTTGAATGCGGTCTTGATCGAGTCGCGCTCGCGGTCGTCCATGCCTCCGAACAACACCTGCACCGCGCCGGGGTCGGGGTAGCGCTCGCGCAGCCGGCGCTCGAGGTAGTCGAGCGTCGTCTTGTACTCGGTGAAGATCACCAGGCGCTCGTCGGCGACGAAGCCCTTGCGGCCGGCGCGCAGGTGGGTGTCGATCCACGTCACCAGCGTGTCGAAGCGGGCGTCGCGGCGCGGCGTCGAGGCGGGATCGGCGAGGCCGAGCGCGTCGAGCGCCGCGTCGAGGGCGCACATCTCGGCGGCGAGCTCGTCCGCCAGCGGGCGCAGCCAGGCGCCGACGACGTGCGCCGCGTGGCCGGTCCGGCCCTCGACCTCGCGGTCGTCGGGCGTCTCGTCGAGGAGCTGGCGACGCGCGGCATCAACCGCGGCGAGCGCGGTGTCGTCGGCGCCGTCCGGCTCCTCGACGCCGATCCGGTAGCGCTGCCACGAATCGGCGAAGGCGACCGGGCACGACAGCAGGCGCTTGCCGAGCACCTCGACGGCGAAGGCGCCGGCCAGCTCCTCCTTGCGTTTCCGCTTGGCGACGAGGCCGCGGACGCGCTTGCGGAAGGCGTCGAACGCGGCGCCGAGCGCCTGCTCCTCGGGGCTGAGGACGAGCGGCACCGCCACCAGGTCGCGTTCGCCGAAGCGCGGCGGCTGGGTGCGCTCGTTGATCTCGCGCTTCAGGCGGCGCACGACCACCTGCTCGACGCGCATCTTCTCCGAGTCGGTGAGGGGCTCGCTCTTGCGGGTGAAGCGGACCGGGTCGAGGCATTCGAGCAGGCCGGTGAAGCTGCGGGTGTGGCCGTTGTGCGGCGTCGCGGTGAGGAAGAGGCGGTGCTCGAACCAGGGCGCGACGCGGCGCAGCATCTTCGAGGCGTCGCTGTCGTCGCCGAGCGACGAGGGCGAGAGGTTGTGCGCCTCGTCCACCACCAGGAGGTCCCAGGCGAGGTGTGGCGAGCCCGGGTTGATGCGGCTGGCGGCGCGGAACTGCTCCAGCACGTCGTCCTGCTTCAGATAGTCGAAGCTGGTGATGGCGCGCGGGAAGGTGCGCCAGGGATTGGCGTCGAGCCCGAGGCGGCGCTGCAGCGCGTGCGTCGCCGGGCGATCGACGACCTCGAAGTCGAGGGCGAACTTCTCGCGCATCTCCTGCCGCCACTGGGTGCGCAGCGAGGCCGGACAGACGATCAGGATGCGGCGGACGCGGCGGCGCAGGATCAGCTCGGTGAGGATCAGGCCGGCCTCGATCGTCTTGCCGAGGCCGACGTCGTCGGCGAGCAGCAGCGAGACGCGCGGCATGCGCATCGCCTTCAGCAGCGGAACGAGCTGGAAGTCCTCGACTTGGATGGCGCCGTGCAGGGGCGAGGCGAGCGGCAGGCGATCGAGCGGACCGTCGCGGCCGTCGGGATCGACGTAGGGCGTCAGCGCCGACCAGCGCGTCGCCCGCACCAGGGCGTCGAGCTCGGCCGGCGCCATCGGCGCGTCGGAGGCGATCGCGGGGAGCGCCGACGGCTCGAGAATCGTGGCGCCGAGCTGCTGCTCGGTCTCCCAGAGCAGCTGATCCTCGGGCGCGCCGTCGGCGTCGATGTACTCGACCGAGACGAGATGAACGGTCTCGTCGCGACCACCGCCGCTCGGCTCGACGGCGGTGACCAGCCCGCGCCGATTGCGCACCGTCGCGAGCATCCCGACCCGCGGCGGCGCCTGCTGCGGCGCGCTCACGACGAGATTCTCCCGAGGCCCCGACGGAACGCCCCCTGGCGCTGCTGTCCCACGATCCCCCACTGCGATGAATATCTGCGCGTTTCGGAGCCGCCGTAGATAGTTGATCGCAAGAAAGCGGACAACTGAAAATCGGAGTTAACGACGGCGTGCACGCCTTCCGCGGACACCGCACGTGACATGCGACACCTTCCGCTCGCATGGCGGTTATGGATTTCTGAAGAAGAAGCGCGGCGACGTCGACTATCGAATCCGCTGCCCATGACGCCGCAGGCTAGCGGCGTCGTCGGCGACGGCGTGTCAGTGTGCGGCGCGAGAGCCGGCGGCGCCGCCGGCGTCGAACCGCGGCGCGCAGACCAGCGAGTGACCGGTTGCGAAAGGCGGTGATGATGCGTCCATCGGGTGCGCAGAGCACGTGAACTCCCTCGAGATCGCGCACCTCGGTCGGAAGTTTGGGATCAGAGAGCTCGCGCTTTCCGATGACGTGCATCGTCCCGTGGCGGACGTGAACGCGCCGCCCGAAGCGTACCGTCAGCTCAAGCGCCTGCGGCGAGATCCGGCGAGCGGACATCCGCATCTCGGCGTGCCGACTCGGGAGCAGCGTGTGCTCGAGCGATCCACCGTCCATTGACCTTCCGATCATGGCGATTCCCTTCTCCGGGCCGACAGCCCGGTCTCTCCGTCCCGATCAGGGACGTACAGTTTCCGCACCTCGCGAGGCGCGGAGCACGCAGTCAGCGTGCGGTTGTTCAGTTCGGGGTGCGGCGGGCTTTCCGGGCGCCGAGTGCCTCCGCGTGATCCCTTATCGCGTCGTTCACCGGGCTACGTCAGAAGATTCCGCAGCTATTGACGAGCAGTCAGCCACACGGGCCAAAGATGGCGTCGGGGCCGCGTCAGTCAGGCGGAGATTGAGACTCATGCGACCCTCAACTTGTTCCGATTGAGGATGTGCCTGCAATCTTTTGCATCGCCGCCAACGGCGCGTATTGCGTCGATCAGCTCCGCAGCGTTGACGAAGCTCTTCCCCACATGGTCCGCGAGATACTTGGAGTACGTCCCGTCCCCCGCGTCGATTAGATCGAAATCACCCTCGATCTGAGAGCCCAGTCGACCCTGTGCCCGGTGCAATTTGATCCTGAGCCCGCGGTTGTGCTCGCTGATTCCGATCAACGTCTGCCCCGACGCCGCGCCGGTGTCTTTAACGGTTCGAGGAGACGGTTTCCGCGTCTCTCCGTCTACCGCCTGCTTAACGCGGCCGACCTGCGCTGCGGCTTCGTCATGGATCGCCGCCAACAGGCGGTCGAGCTGAGGTGCGGCAGCAAGCCGGATCTCGCGAGAACAGTCCAGGAGGGCTCGTTCATCTGCGAACGTGCTCTCATCCGGTCCTTCCTCACAGTCTTCCGGGTGCTCCCAGGGACCCAACAACCAACGGCACTGGTATTTGCGGACAACGAGACGCCAAGTTCCCGCAATCTTCTTGTACGCGAGACGGTGGAGATCGCCCGTCCAAGACCGCAAAGGTTCGTCGTCGCCAGGATCGGTTTCTGGTTCCTTCCCAACAAAGTTGTCGATGTGAAAGGGGTACGCCAATTCGACCTGCACACCCAGCCCAAGTAACTTCAATCGCTCTTCCACATGGCGAAGTTGGCTTGAGATCTCGTCACTGGCGGCGTTGAGATCCCTCGCGACGTGCGCGAGCGACTCGAACCGCTCATCGAGCGACTTCATCATGATTGGTTCTCCTTCTTCTCGTTTCGACCTGAAACTTTGCAGGCTCGGATCTGGCCTGCCGTTGCTGCGCCCCTACTCAGGGCGTCTTTCTCCACCGTCACAGTGGATAGCCGGTGTATATTCTTGCAGAGGTCTGGTGGTCAAGACCTTTTTCGCTGATCCGAAGGTTCGCTTGCACGACCTACGGCACGGCCACTCTACGCACCTGCTCGCTCAGGGCATTCATCCCAAGGTCGTCAGCGAGCGCTTGGGGCACTCAACGATCGGCATCACGCTCACCTACAGTCACGTCATGCCGGGCATGCACTAGGAGGCGGCGCAGAAGCTCGACAACGCGCTTCGCGCCGCGATTGACCGTCGAGTCGGCAGCGCGTGATTTCATCGCCGAACGTTAAGTTGTGCCGTGTCGATCTCGGCCACACAGAAGCCGTCTTTGTGAGCAACCCGGAGCTCCGTGAGCGAATGTGAGCCAATTGCCGGTCGGACCCGTTTCCGACCTGCAAAACAGGATGGGGAGAACGCCCCCAACGCCTTGATTTCAGTACTTGGCGGAGAAGGGAAGGAGTCGAACCTTCCGTCCCGCTTACGCGAGACCACGCGGTTTTGAAGACCGGGAGAGCCACCGGGCCCCATCCTTCTCCGGAATCGCCGCCGGGCCGGCCCATGAACGGTCGCGCGTGTGCTCTCGCTCAAGCGCTGCCGCGGCGCAGCACGCGGAGCGCGGTCGCCGCATCGCCGGCGCGCTGCAGCGCGCGGCGCAGGCTCGCGGACTGCAGCAACAGCGAGACACCTGCCAACGCGTTCAGGT
>JBFXEP010000138.1:0-7592 GCA_050179995.1 Hyphomicrobium sp. | reverse complement strand
TGATCGCCGGCGCCGCGGCCGGCACCGTCTTCGAGTGGTACGACTTCTTCCTCTATGGCGCCCTCGCGCCCGTCATCGCTGCCCAATTTTTCAGCGCCTTCGGCGAGACCGAGCAGACCATTTTCGCACTCCTGACGTTCGCGGCCGGCTTCATCGTCCGCCCCGTCGGCGCCCTCGTGTTCGGCCGCCTCGGCGATCGCGTCGGGCGCAAGCACACGTTCCTCGCCACAATCGTCATCATGGGGCTGGCGACGTTCCTCGTCGGCCTGCTGCCGGGATACGCGGAGATCGGCGTCGCCGCGCCGATCGCCCTCGTCGTCCTGCGCATGCTGCAGGGCCTCGCGGTCGGCGGCGAATACGGTGGCGCGGCAATCTACGTGGCCGAGCACGCCCCGCCGGGCCGGCGCGGGTTCTTCACGAGCTTCGTCAACCTGACCTCGACCCTCGCCCTGCTGCTGGCGCTGCTCGTCATCATCGCCACCCAGGTCGCGACCAATGCCGCCTATCCGCCGGTGACCGCCCCGGACGGAACGAGCCTCGCGCCCTTCAAGGCCTGGGGCTGGCGCATACCCTTCCTGCTGTCGGCGGTCCTGCTCGCGATCTCGCTCTATATCCGCCTGCAGATGAACGAGAGCCCGGTCTTCGAGCGCATGAAGGTCGAGGGCGCGCGCTCGACGCAGCCGCTGAAGGAAGCCTTCGGCGAATGGCGCCATGCCCGCATCGGGCTCATCGCCCTGTTCGGCCTTCTCGCGGGCCAGGCCGTCGTCTGGTACACGGCGCACTTCTACGCGCTCGTCTATCTGCAGAGCATCCTCAAGGTGGACGACTTCACGGCCGGCGTGCTCCTCTCGTGGGCGCTTCTGCTCGGCGTCCCCTGGGTCGTCGTGTTCGCCCACATCTCTGACCGCATCGGGCGCAAGCCGGTCATTCTCGGCGGATGCCTGCTTGCGGCCCTCACCTACCTTCCGCTCTTCGGCGCCCTGACCAAGGCCGCGAGCCCCGCCCTCTACGAGGCGCAGCGCTCGGTCGATGTGGTCGTCATCGCCGATCCCGCCGAATGCGCGTTCCAGTTCAATCCCACCGGACGCGCCAAGTTCACGTCAGGCTGCGACCGCGCGCGTGCGCTCCTCGCAAAGGGCGCCGTCGTCTATCGCACGGAGAGCGCCGCGCCGGGCCCCGGCGCAGCCGTGCGCATCGCCGGTGGCGAGCCCATCCGCGTCGACGATCCTCTCTTCACCGGCAAAGTCACCGCATCGATCACCGCCGCCGGCTATCCCGCACCCGCCGATCCGAGCATCGTGAGAATAGAGACCGAGCCCTCGGCCGGCCTCGCCAACCTGGCGCGCGTGTTCGACATATGGGACGCGCGGAAGCTCACCATCATCGCCCTCCTGACGCTGTTCATCATCTACGCCGCCATGACCTACGGACCGATTGGTGCAGCGCTCGTCGAGCTTTTCCCCGCGCGCATCCGCTACTCGGGCGTGTCGCTCCCCTATCACATCGGCAACGGCTGGTTCGGCGGGCTCTTGCCGGCCATCACCTTCGCCATGGTGGCGGCCACGGGCGACATCTATTTCGGCCTAGCTTACCCGATCGCCATCGCCGTGCTGAGCGTCGTTGTCGGCACGCTGCTCGTCCCCGAGACCTTCCGCGCGAGCGTCGCCGACGCGGAGCACGGCCTTTAGCTTCTGCCGCTCCTCGGCCAGGAGCCGCGCGAGGAAAGTGTCGACGTCGGCCCGCCGCGGCGCGTTGTGGCTGGCGTAGCCCTCCGTCTGCCCCTGCTCGAGCCGCGTTGCCGAAGCCGTCGCGCCAGTCTTCTTCAATCGCCGCGCCGTGCCGGAGGCAAGCAGCGGATGATCCGGCTCGTCGATGTCGAGCTCCTCGAGAAAGCTTTCGCGCAGCGCATAGAACGACTGCAGGATGGCATCCCGCGCAAGCTCGCGCTCCTCGGCCGGGATCTCGCGGCCCTTCCGCGGATCGATCGACTGCAGCGAGCGGCGCATGTCGTGCAGCGGCGCGAACGGATAGAGGCCGATCAACTCGTCCGTCTCGCCCACGTTGCGGTACACGATGCGCATGTTGTCGATCGACTCCGAGATGCGGCAGAACGCGGCGAGATAATCGTCGGTCGAAGCGTACGGCTTCTCGCAGAAGGTGTAGAGCGCCGACTTCATGCGCACGATCCCGCGCCACTCCTCCTCGAGACTCTCGACGAAGTTCGAGCGCTTCTGGAACACGTTGGCGAGGTAGGCCGCGACCACCGTCACCAGCACCAGCGCCATGTCGCGCAGGAACTCGTAGAGATCGCGCCCCGCCGTCTCGATCGGCGTTCCGGCGATCCCCGGAATCCGGTCGGCGAAGCGCGACGCGAGCGAGATGGCGAGCACCATCCCGAGCAGCAGGTAGACGCGGCGAAGCGTGCGGTTGAGCGTGGCGCGGGTCATGGGCGGAAGCTGCGAAGCGGCAAGACAGGTGCGTGACGGGCCTGAGCCTGACCTCCCGCAGCCGGCAATTCAAGCGCATTTCCGCGGCCGAACGCGATCAGCCCCTCGCCTGTGACCGGTGCGCGCGAAGCACGGTGAACCCCTCGTAGGCGATATAGATGCCGCCCAGGAGAAACACCGCTGCGAGCCCGTACGCGGCCGTGCCGGTCGCTTCCATCGTGATCTTGACCGAGCGGGCGACGCAGGTGAGGCCGAGGAGCCGCGAGCGCGCCGGCTCTTCACGAGCCCTGCGGCCCGCCCGACCCAGGCGGCGTCTTTCCGCGCCGGTACCACATCTCGTGCTCGGGCGCCGACGGATCCGGCACCACGTAAAAGAACACGTTCCACAGTAGCCACCCGATCCCCGCGCCCGTCGTGTTGATGATGAGGTCGTCGACGTCGAACACCCGGTACGGGCAGTCGGAGAAGCCCCACAGGCCTGTGACCTGCGTCAGCTCGAAGAGGAGCGAAACGAGGAACGCCAGCGCCAGCGTCTCGATGAAAGAGGTGCGGAACAGCGCGCGCACGAACGTGCCGAACGGCAGCAGCAGCAGGAAATTGAGCGCGATCTGCATGAACGCCCAGTTGCGCACGAGGTCGCCCGGACCCCATCCGAGGCCATGTTCGTTCGCGAAGCGCGGGATCGCGGCGAACGATCCGAAGGGCGTGAGCTCGAGGTGCGAGGCCTTGGCCATGCGCGCGCAGAACTCGGGCGTGGTGATCGGCAGCGGCAGCACGGTGAAGAGACCCGCCGCCATCAGGTAGAAGATGAACAGTGCCGAGATCGTGAGGCGGTACTCGTGCAGCTCCCCGTACCACCGCCGGTGCAGCGCCCAGATCGGAAGGAAGAGGAGCGCCGCGGCTGCCGGAAACCACAGCGCGGCCAGGCGGACGTTCTCGAGGTACTGTGCAACATCCATGGAGCACGGCTTTCGAAAATCGCGGGCTGAAATGTGCGTCAGTCTACACGCAACTTTCGCGCGCCGCGACAGCCCCGCGAGGAATGCCCGTGCGTGTGCTTTCGCGGACGCGGCGGCGGGCCTTCCCCGATGCTTGCGCTGGGCCAAAGGCTGCGCTCGAATGCTGGCCGCATCAAACGGCGATCCGCGCCCCGGCAGCATTGGGTGATGTCATGCACTACGTTCTCTTCTACGACTACGTCCCGGACTACCTGGAGCGGCGCGGGGCCTTGCGCGAGGCGCACTTTGTACGCGCCAAGGCGGCCATCGATCGCGGCGAGCTGTTCCTCGGCGGCGCGTTCGCCGCGCCCGCCGATGGTGCGATGATCGTCTTCTCGGGGGACTCGCCGGCCGTCGCCGAGAGCTTCGCCAGGTCCGATCCCTACGTCACCCAAGGCCTTGTCACTCGCTGGTGGGTGCGGGAATGGACGACCGTCGTCGGCAAGGACGCCGCCACTCCGCTGACGCTGCCTCGGACGGCGTAAGGCCGGTTTCTACCTCTTGCGCTGGCTGCTGTGATACTTGCGCGGGATATCCCCCGCATCCGCGAGCGCATCGAGGCAGCGGCTCGAGATGTTGCCGCCCGCCGAGCGCATGCAGGCCCTGAGCTCGGGGCTGCCGACCTTGTAGGCGGGGCAGAACTTATAGAAATCCCTTTTGCAAGCCGATTTGACGCGCCCGCTGTAGGCATGCGCCGCACTCGCCGCCGCGAGCGCCGCCATGCCGGCCATGAGCGCCGCCATGAGCCGCGTCGTTTGCATGTTCACTCTCCGTGTCACGTCGCCTCCTCAGCTTTTCTCGCGGTCGTAGTAGTCGACGGTGGTCTCCGCCCGGAAGATCTTATGCAACCCCGGCTCGCCGCGCCGCCCCGTCACCAGCGACACCTTGCCGGAGTCCGGGTACTCGCACACCTCGACCTCGGCAAGCGTCGAAAGCGCCAGGTACCGCATCTCAGTCGTGCCGGTGTTGATGATTTGGTGCGCGACCTCGGGGCCGCCGGTGGGACACGCGATCACGTCGTGCTTGCGGATCGGGTAGCGCTGGTCGCCGAAGCGCAGCTCGCCCTCGCCATCGAGGATCAGGAACATCTCCTCCTCGCCGTGGTGGACGTGGAACGGACACTGCGCCTTTCCCGGCGGCAGCACCGTCAGATTGTAGCCGAGCTGCCGCGCGCCGATGCTTGCGCTGAACAGCGCGCGCTTCGACGTGTAGAGTCCGTTCTCTTCCACGTCGTCGAACTCGGTGATCTCGTCGAGGTTCAGGATGGGCTTCATGAACGATGCTCCGGCGCTCGGACCAGGGTTTGCGGTTTCCTAGATGGGGTGCGCCCGCCGGCGCTCAAGGTGCAGGCTTCTCCGCCCAGAACAGCCCGGGCCGAAGCTCGCCGCTGTCGACCACGACCGCCAGCGACCGCCACACCTCGATCTCGTGCTCGACGAAGTCGCGGCCGAGCCGCGCCGCGAGGCCGTCGTAAAGCGGCCCCTTGAGCGTCTCGTACTCCCGCCGCGCGCGCGGCTGATACCACGCGTTGCGGTCGATGAAGCGGATATCGCGGAAGCCGGCCTTGGCCATGGCGGCCTGGTACCGCGGCGGCGAGCCGATGCCGAAGCCGAGCCCTTCGCGTTCGAGATAGTAGATCATCTCGGGCGAGAACGGCGCCTCGGTGGAGCTCATCCAGTCGCTGGCGGCAACTACGCCGCCGGGGCGCAGCACGCGATGGATGTCCGCGAACAGGGCTTCCTTGTCCGGGATGTGCACCATGGCATCCTTGCTGAATACGACATCGAAGCTGCCGTCGGCGAACGGCAGCGGCCCGGGCGTCACTGTCTGGTAAGAGAGGATGCCGGCGAGCCCCGCCGCGCTCGCCCGCTCGTTGGCGCGCCGGATGAGGCCCGCATCGATGTCGATGCCGACGATATGCGCCGGCCGATAGGTGTCGGCCAGGAAGCGCGTGATGCCGCCCGTGCCGCAGCCGATATCCAGCACGGACTTGCCGCCGAGCGCCACGCCCTCGACGATGGTGCGGATCTCGTCCGGCCCGCCCGGCGACAGGTAGCCCTCGCCCCAGACGGCTTCCAGGAGCGTCACCAGCGCCTCGTCGTACTCTTGCGTCTGCTCGATCGTCATGGCTCTTTGCCACCCCGAAGCTGCATTTGGAACGAGTGTGGTGATCGAGAAATTCGCCACATCAAGCGGCAGGGCTCCGAGTGAATTTCTCGATCTGAATCACACGAGCAAGTCTATGATTCTAGTGTCCCTTATGAGTCCGAAGTTCGCTCCGGAACCTAGCCGCGAACGCAGGCGAACTTCGGAATCGGGACACTAGTCTTTACCCTTCGTATCGAGGACTGGGAATCGATCATGTGCGGTCGCATACGCCACGCCACCATCGCAGATGCCCTGGAGGTCGCCGCGATCATTGATATCGCCGGCCATGGCATCGACCTCGAATTGTGGATGCAGAGCCGGGACAGCGACCACTCGGTTCTTGCAGCCGCGCGCCGCGTCGTGCTCGAGGATCCGACGTGGGTCTATCACTACTCAAGAGCCCACGTCCTCGAGATGGACGGCAGGATCGCGGGCGGATTGATCGGCGGGCTCGTTGACGGGGAGGCCACCCTTGAGGAGCCCTTGCCGCCGCACCTCGAGCCGCTCGTCGCCTTGGAGAACCGCGTTCCCGGATACTGGAATCTGCTGGCGCTTGCCGTCCATGCGGAGTTTCGCGGCAAGGGTCTTGCCTCCCGGCTCTTGGGTCACGCGGCGCATCTGGCATCGCAGTCGGGTGCGCGCGGCCTGTCGATCGTCGTCGAGGATACGAACACCACGGCGATCGCGCTCTACCGGAAGAAGGGCTTCGAGGAGGTGGAATCCCAGCCCTGGGTTGCCTACGGCGAGCGCACCGGCCCCCGCCGCTGGCTGATGCTGGCGAAGTCCGTCTGACACATCCCCCTCGGCGTTCACAGGTCCGCAGCCGCGTTGACGCCACGCACCCAAGGCTCTGAATATCAACGCCAAGTTAACGCGATCCGCTAACTGAACAACGAATAATTACGTAGGCGGCAGCCGCCGAATCATGAGACTTTCAGTCGTTCAGTTTTGAGGAATGTCCCATGCGAGCGACAACCCGGGCGATCCTCGCCTCGGCAACCTGCGGTGTGAGTATGTGTCCGGCCCTGGCCGATGGCGTCCAGGGTTGGACCGGTCCCTACATCGGTGCGCACCTCGGCGGCAGCTGGGGCCACATCGACACGGTTCCTCGCATTGCCCCCATCTTCTCGCCTGAAATTTCGATGCACAAGGACGGGGTGTTGGGCGGTCTCCAAGGGGGCTACAACGTCCAGGCCGGGCCCTGGGTTTTCGGCATCGAGGGCACGTACAGCCGGACCGGCATCGACGGTCGGGCATCGATCGCGGCCGATCCGATCACAGCGGGGGCCAGAATCCACACGGCGAGCGAAACGGCCTGGATCGCCACGCTCGGAGGGCGCATCGGCTTTGAGACCGGCCGCAGCTTGATCTTTGCAAAGGCCGGCGCCGCGTGGATGAGCTACGATTTTTCCGGCTACACGGCCGTGGGCGGGCTCGTGCTCGGCGGTGCCAGCGCAAGCGACACGCGCTCGGGATGGACGATCGGACTTGGCACCGAATGCGCCCTCGACCAGACGTGGTCGTTGCGTCTCGACTACGACTACCTCGACTTCGGCGACAAGACCTACGACTTCAACGGCACGTTGGCCGACATCTCGGCGGACTATCACGTCATTCGCGCCGGCGTGACTTACCGCTTCGGAGACCGCTGAGCGACGGCGACTGTAGCCGCCGACACTCGCGTGCACGCCGCACGTTGCCGCCGGAGCTACGCCCCCCGATCCCGCTTCCCGAGCGTCCGGAGCCTGAGCGCATTCAGCTTGATAAAGCCTTGCGCGTCCTTCTGGTCGTAGGCGCCCTTGTCGTCCTCGAAGGTGACGACGGCCGTCGAGTAGCCCTGTGCAACACCCTCATCGAGTCTCATCCGCACGGGGCTGTGGGGCACCTGGGCATCCTTTAATAGCTCTATCCACAATTAAAGGATAACGCCATATCCTTTAATAAGAGGATTCGTTATTAAAGGATGCGAAGTCAGGAGACGGATCAAGATGTCAGATCG
>JBFXEP010000137.1:0-7599 GCA_050179995.1 Hyphomicrobium sp. | reverse complement strand
CGAGTTCCAGAACGTCCAGTCCCTGAGATAGCGCGACCAGAGGCTGGCGCCGTCCGCGCTCGTGGGATTGGCGGCGGCGATCTGATCGTTGAGCGGCACGTTGCAGACCATGGTGAGGAGAAACGTTCCGACGACGTAGAGCAACGCGCCGGCGAGCCAATAGACGGCGCGCGGGTCGTCCCACCGCAGAATGGCGAACAGCGCGAGGATGGCCGACGTCGCCGCGGTGGCGAGGAAGACGGCGATGAACCCCGAGCGCACCACGACGATGTTGATCTCCTGCATGGCGGCGATGCCCTCCGCCGGTGGGCGAGCCCCAAGGGCCGGCATGACGAAGGTCGAGAACGCGAAGAAGACGCCGGCGATGAGCGCGGCACCGAGGGCCGAGATCCAGGTCAGTCCCGTCAGCGCAGGTTCCATGGCGCGTCTCCTTTGCTCAGTCTGGCGCTGCCCATCGGAGCTGCCCCTATTTCTTTTCGAGTAGGATCTGGCCCTTGGATTTAATGGTGCTCTGGATGGCCTCGGCGAACTGCTGCAGCATCCAGGGCAAGGTGAGCGCAACACGGATGCTGGTGTCGGCCACGTCCACCGTGCCGGCGGCCTGCTGTCCCATGGCGCTCATGCGGAAGCTCAGCGTATCGCCGCTCCATGAGCCCTCCTCGACGGAGACCATGGGGAGCGTCGAGGTGACCTTCGCCAAGCCCCCCTTGAGGCGGTTGGCGGCTTCCTCCTTACCAAGACGATGAGGAATGGTGATGACGATGGGCTCGGACATGCTCGCTCCAAGAGGCCGGTGCCCGGGAAGATAAGGGTTCCGGCGCGGAGCTTCCAGGCTCTGCTGCGCTGCGGAAGAAAATCGGTGGTGCGGGGGATGTGAATTCGCGACCATTGTCAACGTCCTGGAAACTCTAGCTGCTTCCCACAAAGGAGGGCTTGCCTGCGGGTCCCCGCCGCCGCAATAACAGGCGCGGCGATGCAGACGGGCAGCCCGGGGCCCGGCACGCTTCAACGTCAGACTGCGCACCGAGGGCGATCCCGACCCAGCGATCATGGTCTAGAGGAGCACTGCACCCATGTCGTCAACCGTGGCCGACGCCGCGCCCGCAGCGAGCCAATCCAAGGCGCCGTTCTCCTGGAGCGATCCCCTCCTCTTCGACGAGGCCCTCTCCGAGGAGGAGCGCATGATCCAGGAGAGCGCGCGATCGTTCTGCTCGGAGCGGCTGTTGCCCGGCATCGTGGAGGCGAACCGCACGGAGACGTTCGATCGCGGGATCATGACGGAGCTCGGCGCGCTGGGTTTCCTCGGCCCGACGCTGCCGCAGGAGTACGGCGGCGCGGGCGTCAATGCGGTGGCGTACGGCCTCATCGCGCGCGAGGTGGAGCGGGTCGATTCCGGATACCGCTCGGCGATGAGCGTGCAGTCGAGCCTCGTCATGCACCCGATCCACGCCTACGGCAGCGAGGCGCAGCGGCGCAAATACCTGCCGGCGCTGGCGCGCGGCGAGCTGATCGGCTGCTTCGGCCTCACGGAGCCCGACGCCGGCTCCGACCCCGGCAGCATGCGGACGCGCGCAACGGCGGTCTCGGGCGGCTACAAGCTCACCGGCTCGAAGATGTGGATCACCAATTCGCCCATCGCCGACGTCTTCATCGTGTGGGCGAAGACCGACGACGGCAGCATCCGCGGGTTCATCCTCGAGAAGGGCATGAAAGGTCTTTCGGCACCGAAGATCGAGGGCAAGTTCAGCCTGCGCGCCTCGGTGACGGGCGAGATCGTCATGGATGGCGCCATCGTGCCGGCAGAGGCCATGCTGCCGAACGTGAAGGGGCTCGCGGGCCCATTCGGCTGCCTCAACAACGCGCGCTTCGGCATCGCGTGGGGTGTGCTCGGCGCCGCCGAGTTCTGCTGGCACGCGGCGCGGCAGTACACGCTCGACCGCCGCCAATTCGGCCGTCCGCTGGCCGCCAACCAAATCATCCAGAAAAAGCTCGCCGACATGCAGACCGAGATCACGCTCGGGCTCATCACCTCCCTGCATGCAGCTCGCCTCAAGGACAACGGGCAGCTGGCGCCCGAGGCGATTTCGCTGCTCAAGCGCAACAACTGCGGCAAGGCGCTCGAGATCGCGCGCGCGGCGCGCGACATGCACGGCGGCAACGGCATCGCCGACGAGTTCCACGTCATCCGGCACGTGATGAACCTCGAGGCCGTCAACACCTACGAGGGTACGCACGACATCCATGCGCTGATCCTCGGGCGGGCGCAGACCGGCATCGCGGCGTTCTCGTAAGGCGTGCCATGATATCGACGGCCTCACCTCCTCTCGCCGGACTTCGCGTGCTCGACCTGTCGCGTGTGCTCGCGGGACCGTGGTGCGCGCAAACGCTCTCCGATCTCGGCGCCGAGGTCATCAAGGTCGAGCGGCCCGGTGTTGGCGACGACACGCGTGCGTGGGGGCCGCCCTATGCGCGCGATGCGGACGGGGCGCCCACATCGGAGTCGGCCTATTTCCTCTCGGCCAACCGCGGCAAGCGGTCGGTGACGATCGAGCTTGCGCATCCCAAGGGCCAGGCGATCGTGCGGCGGCTCGCGGAGCGGGCGGATGTCGTGATCGAGAACTTCAAGGTCGGGGGGCTCGCGAAGTACGGCCTCGACTACGCGAGCCTCGCCGCCTTGAACCCGCGGCTCATCTATTGCTCGATCACCGGCTTCGGCCAATCCGGGCCCTATCGCGACCGGCCGGGCTACGACTTCATGATCCAGGCGCTGGGCGGGCTCATGAGCGTCACGGGCGAGTCGCCGGAGCGGCCGGGCGGGGCGCCGATGAAGGTCGGCGTGGCGCTGGCGGACGTGCTGAGCGGGCTTTACGCCACCATCGGCATCCTGGCGGCGCTCAACCGGCGCGCTGTGACGGGGAAGGGCGAGCACGTCGACATCGCGCTCCTCGACGTGCAGGTCGCGGCGCTGGCCAACCAGGCGCTCAACTATCTGACGTCCGGCATCGCGCCGGGCCGACTCGGCAACGCGCATCCCAACATCGTGCCCTACGAGGCGTTCCAGACCAAGGACGGCTACGTCATCGTGGCGGTCGGCAACGACGGGCAATTCCGCAGCTTTTGCGCGGTGGCCGGGCGGCCGGAGCTTGCGGCGGATGGGCGTTTCGCGACCAACCCGGAGCGGGTGCGCAACCGCGCCGTGCTGATCCCGATCGTACAGGAGCTCATCCGCGCGGAGACGACGGACGGCTGGCTCGCCAAGCTCACCGCGGCGGGCGTGCCGTGCGGGCCGGTCAATACGCTCGACGCGGTGTTCGACGACGCGCAGGTGAAGGCGCGCGGCTTGCGCCTCGATCTTCCGCACACGAGCGCCGGCACCGTGCCGTCGGTCGCGTGCCCGATCCGCTATGCCGAGACGCCGCTCGCCATGACGAGCGGGCCGCCGTGCCTCGGCGAGCATACGGATGCGGTGCTCGCCGAGCTTGGGCTCGGCGCCGATGAGATTGCGGCATTGAAGGCTGAGGGGGCGGTTTAGAGGAGCGCGCCGACGGCGCTCGCTGGGCGCTTGCTCGAAGCGCCGACGTCGTCTGGAGAGGTGCAGCGGACTGCTGCCGCTGCGCCTCGCAACACGTTACCTCTTCTTGGCCGGCTGCTCCGTCGTGATCGGCACGAAACGCACCGGCTCATTGCGGACATGCTCCTTCCTGCTCTCCAACTCGCCCTTGCGGGTCATCGCAGCACGAAATGCAATCATGTGGCCTTCCATATCGCAAACCTCCTATAAGTTCGCGCGACAATGGCGCGGTAAGTAGGTGCGTTGTTGCCGATTGCAAGGGTTTTGCGCTGTTTCGCGCGGAACGGCTCGCTTCGAGCGTGAGACGGTTCGCAGAGCGCTACGCTGCATCGAAGGCGTGCGCTTCGCTGCGCAACAGCTCTCGCGACTCTCGTCACGCGACCTAGTTGCCGTGCTCGGACGTGGGTGGATTTTCGCCGCCACCGAGCGCGAGGCCTGCGCCCATCCCGCCGCCCATCGCCATGCCGGCGCCCATGCCGCCGCCACCACCTCGTCCGCCGCCGCCTTGCCGGCCGCCCTCACTTCCACGCTCGCTTCTCCCGCGCATGCCGCCAGCACTCGGCGGCCGCCGTGGGCCCTGCATCGGAATCTCGAGATCGGCCGGAATCGGATCGAGATCGAGCGCGTCGCGAATGAAGTTGCGCAGCGAGACGACGAGCTCGTGGGTGTGGACGGGGCGTCCGGCGACGAGCTCGCGCGCGGCACGCTCGGCCAATCGCACCTGGTCCTCGGTGCCGAGCAGGATGATGTCCGACAGAACCGCCTCGACCTCGTCGCGGATGCGGCGCGCACGATCCGATCCCATGGCCCCGACCGGGGTGCCGCCTGCGGATGGAGCGTCGTCAGCGGCCGAGGCCGGGGCGGCGTCGGCATCGCTCTCGGCGATGGGCTCGGCGGGCCGGCGCAGATCGCGCAGGTGCGTCGGATCGACGGTGAGCTTGCCGGTGAACGAGCCGCCGAGGATCTTGTAGGCGGCGATCAGCGTGCGCAGACGCTCGTTGATCTGGCGGTTCATGCGCTCGCGGCTCTGCTGGATGGTGAACATCATCAGCAGGCGGATGCCGATGCCGATGAGAGCGAACAGCGCGAGGCCGATCACGGTCGAGAGCAGGCTCTGCCAGGAGCTGAAATCGAAGTAGCGCAGCGGTGCCTCCCAATCCGGTTGCCGGCCGCAAGCCTACACGATCGCGCCGGGCGCGGGCCTAGTTTCATCCTCGAGACGAGTTGCGGGAGGCGCTCGTTGAGGCTGCAATAGTGGTATGGAAGGGGCGGCTTGAGATCACAGCTTGTGATTTCAAGCCGTAGCTGGCCGGGGAGGGAGGACATGAGCAATGCCGAAGAGGATGACGACGAAGGCGCGCTCCTGACGGCGACTCCGCGGGTCCTCCTCATACGGGGTCAGCCCGTCATCCTCGCCGCTGACGTGGCCCGAGCATTTGGCGTGGAATCCCGCGAGGTTGCCCAGGCAATCAAGCGCAATCCATTGAAGTTTAATGAGAAACATGCATTTCATCCGACCGCCGAAGAGCTTGAGGTCTTGAGATCACAGCGTGTGATCTCAGGAAAGGGATGGACGCCGACCTTGCTCACTCAAAAAGGCGTTGTCCGTCTGGCGACCGTGCTCAACTCCCAGAAGGCCATTGATGCAGTCGACGAAATGATCGACCTTTTCCTGCACGTCTACGCGCAACTGCGCGAGGGCGTGACGACCGTCGTCGTGGAACATCCTTCGCGACTAGTGCCCCAGGAGGACGATGTTGCGGAGGTCCGCAAGCTACGCAAGCGCCTCGTCAAGGCGATCGGAACACTTCTCGATACGACCCTTGATTCCAAGCGGAACACGACGGTTGGCGAGGCTTTGGGCGAGACGGCAACAAGCCTCAAGGACCACCTGAATGCGTGGCTGAAGATGCCGCAGATCAAGAACGAGCAGATTGCTGCCGAGACATTGAAGGTCATCGAGCAGACACGAGACATTTACGAGCGCAGGCAAAGTGATCTGAAACGCTCGAGCGTTGAGACCGAGCGGATCACGCTGGAGAATGTCAAGACGAAAATTGAGCTTGTCGAAAAGCTTCTCGCGATGACGGACAAGCTGGAGCCCGGCGCTCTAGCTCAGGTGCTCCCCTATTTTCAGGAGGAGCAATTAGCGCTTGCGCCGCCGTCGCGCGCCTCATCCAAAAAGGCGAAGGATTGAGGTATTTGCCCGCGTGAGCGCACCCATTTGGCACAGGCTGCGATTTGCGTGGCGATAGACTCGAGTGGCGCGCCCGAAAGGATTCGAACCTCTGACCCCCAGATTCGTAGTCTGGTGCTCTATCCAGCTGAGCTACGGGCGCTTTTCTGCCTCGGTGCCGGGCCTTGGCCGGCGGGGACCGCCCGGTGGCGTGGCCGCCAGCGGTCCGGCAAGGGGGCAACTCCTAATATGAGTGTCCCGCAAGCGCAAGGGCTTTGGCGGTGGGAACAGGCAGCAGGCAACGGTAGCAGGTAGCAGGCAGCAGGCAGGCAAGAGATAAGCGCTCAGCGCACGGCGCGGTCTGGGAGCTCGATCAGGAATGTGGCGCCGACGCGCGTGTCGAGAAGCTCGAGCTTGCCGCCGTGCACGCCGACGAGCTCGGAGGCGATGGCGAGGCCCAGCCCCGAGCCGTCCTTGCGGGCGGAGGTCTGGAAGGCTCGGAACAGCTTGGCGCGCGCGTGCTCGGGGATGCCCGGACCGTCGTCCGCGACCTCGATGAACACCTTGCGCCCGTCGCGCCATGCCTTGACGCGGATCTCGCCCTCGCGCTCCTCGCCCTGGCTTTCGATGGCCTGCACCGCGTTGCGCGTGAGGTTGCTCAGAATCCGGAACAGGTGCTCGTGGTCGGCATCGATGAGAAGCTGGTCGTCCACGTTGACGTGCCAGGCGATGCGACCCTCGCGCGGCAGGCCCAGGCCCTCGGCGACCTCGTCGAGGAGCGGCTTCAGGCGCATCAGCTCGCGGCGCGGCTCGGCCTCCTCGGCGCGGCCGAAGCGCAGCGACGAGTTGCAGAAGTTGATGGCGCGGTCGAGCGAGGCGATGAGCTTCGGGGCGAACTGCTGCACGGTCGGGTCGGGGATCGCAGTCAGGCGGTCGGAGATGAGCTGGGCGTTGGCCAGCATGTTGCGCAGGTCGTGGCTGATCTTGCTCACGGCGAGACCGAGCTGGGCGAGGCGGTTCTTCTGGATCAGCGCCTGGGTGAGCTGGCGCTGCATGTGGGCGAGCTCGCGCTCGGCGGTGCCGATCTCGTCGCCGCGGCCGGACGGCGTGATGATGCGGCTCGCGTCCTCAGGGCTCTCGCCGAAGCGCAGCATGTTGCGCGAGAGGCGCATCATGGGCCGCACGAGCAGCGCGCTGATGGCGAAGTAGACGAGGGCCGCGGTCACGAGCGAGATGATGATCGAGATGAGGACGATGTTGGTGGCGTAGGCCACCATGGCGCGCCGCAAGGGCTCCTCGGGCAGCACGACCTCGATGACGTCGTCGTAGCGGGGGCCGAGGAAGCCCACGATGCGGATGATGCGGTCGTCACGCGCGAAGAAGAGGGCGATGGCATCGCCGATCTCGGAGAGACGCAGCGCGAAGTCCTGGCCCACGGTCAAGCCCGAAGGGCGGCGCAGGTCGAAATACTCGTCGATCGAGAGCTCCTGGACCGGCGGCAGCACGAGGCGGCGGGCGCCGCCGCGGCGGATGGCGATGGCGCGCACGAGCGCGGTGCGGGTGAGCTCGTTGCGGAGCGCCGGCGGCACGTTGCGGCCGGGCACGGCCTCGGCGGCGAGGGCCGCGACGTTGGCGGCGGTCAGCCGGTCATTGAGCCAGCTCATGCGGTAGTTGGAGATCGACGGCAGGAAAATCAGGATTTCCGCCAGCATGACGAAGAGGGCGGTCAGCATCAGGAGCTTGGCCGGCAGGCCGAGCCCGAGCCAGCCGCGTCTCAGCGCGGCGGCGCGCGCGCGCAGCCACGAGATGACGGGTAGCGGCTGTTTCTCCGTCGATTCGATCACACGCTCGT
>JBFXEP010000136.1:0-7604 GCA_050179995.1 Hyphomicrobium sp. | reverse complement strand
CTCGCGGGCCGGGTGCGCGCCGGGGGTGATTCGGATACACGCCAGCACGATCCGCATGGCGCCTACGTCCGCGACGAGGAGCGCGCGCGTGCCGAATACGAGGCGCAGCGCCACGATGCGCATGCCGTCCATCCGCACACACAAGGTGTGCAAGACTCTGAGATCCCGGTATTTTTTCAAGGAAAGCGGCGCTAGGTTGTGCCCCGGATTCGACCGCTCTAGGGGCTGCGGCCGGATCGTAACACACGGTAAAAAAGCGTGATTTGTCCCACAGCGGGACGGAGACTATCGTTTCTTAATACGACCGGTTCGCACGACAACCGCACCGCCCACCTGCCGCTGAGATCTTACCTTTAAGCGTAAGCCGCGCAGGAAAAACGGGGAAGGGCAGGCGGCAGGCGAACATCGGCCGGGGGTGGCAGACCGTCCGTGGGGGCGGAGCCGAGGGAAGGCATCGAGGGACGACCCAGAATGTCGAATCGATTCATTGGCGCGCGACAGACGACGCTTGCTCAGGGAATCCAGGTTCACGGCACGGGGGTGCACAGCGGAGCACCAGTTTCGGTCAGCCTCCATCCAGCGGCGGCCGACACTGGGCTCCGTTTCGTGGTCATGAAGCGCGGCCGCATCGCCGCTGAAATCCCCGCCAAGGTTTGCAACGTCAAGAATCTCACGCTCTGCACGGTCATCGGCGACGAGGCCGGCACCACGGTCTCCACCGTCGAGCACCTCCTCGCCGCCCTCCGCGGCCTCCAGGTCGACAACTGCCTTATCGAGATCGACAGCAAGGAAGTGCCGATCATGGACGGCAGCGCCGCGCCGTTCGTCGAGGCCATCGATCGCGTCGGCGTCCGTGAGCTCGCCGCGCCGCGCCGCTACCTCAAGGTTCTGAAGACGGTCCGTGTCGAGGAAGGCGAGTGCTGGGGCGAGCTGACCCCCCACACCGGCTTCCATCTCGATGTCGAGATCGACTTCCCGTCGCCCGTTATCGGCCAGCAGCGCTTGGCCTTCGAGATGAGCCCGGGCGTGTTCCGCAACGAGCTTTGTAACGCCCGCACCTTCGGCTTCATGAGCGACGTGGAGCGCCTCTGGAAGGCGGGCCTGGCCCTCGGCGCCAACCTCACCAACACCGTCGCCATCGGCGATGACCGCATCATGAACCGCGAAGGCCTCCGCGACCCGCTCGAGTTCGTCCGCCACAAGATGCTCGACGCCGTGGGCGACCTGAGCCTCTCCGGCCACCCGCTGCTCGGCGCCTACCGCTCGGTCAGGGGCGGCCACCGCCTGAACTCGCTGGTCCTGCGCAAGCTGCTCGAGGACAGCACGGCCTGGGCCATCGTGCAGGCCCCGCGCGTCCGCGAGCCGCGCATCACGGTCGCTTTCGACCGCCCGCACGCCGTGGCCGCCGCCGAGTAAACCTCTCGCCGCGGATCAACCCTGGCGTGCCCGTTCGGCGCCAAGTTCGCGCCGCCAAGGGCTTGTTAATGAAGCCGCTTCGCACAACGCACGAACGCTGCGAGGCCGCGCCGGGCCTCACATCAACCACATTGTCGACCTACCCTCCGCCAGTGCACAGTGGGGGCGCACGGGCTGGCTTCAGGCCCGCGCGGAAGTATGCTAGTCAGCAAGCGAAATCGGACGGGCTGGGAGTACGGCATTTGAGGCGGAAGACGCCAAACTGGGCCGCGGGCTTGCTTTGGTGTGCCATGGGCGGCGCCCTGCTGGCGCTCGCGGGCTGCGCCTCCTCGTCGGATGCCACGAGCATCCTCAACACCGATCCGCCCGAGAAGATGTACGCCGACGCCGACCGGCTCATGAACAAGGGCAAGTTCGAGGAAGCGGCGCGCAAGTTCGAGGATCTCGATCGCTCGCATCCCTATTCGCCCGAGGCGCGCCGGTCCATCGTGCTCGCGGCCTATGCCTACTACAAGGCCGGCAAGACCCCGGAAGCGATCGCCTCGGCCGAGCGCTATACCGTCATGCATCCCGGCACCAAGGATGCGCCGCTCGCCCACCACATCATCGCCTCGGCCTACTTCGACGACATGAACACCTCCAATCGCGACCAGGGCGCGACGAGGAAGGCGCTCGAGCAGCTCAAGATCCTGAAGGCGCGCTACCCCGACAGCACCTACGCTCACGACGCCGACAACCGCATCCGCATCTGCGAGGACACGCTCGCCGCCTCCGAGATGGAGGTCGGCCGCTATTACATGAACCAGAAGAACTTCGTCGCCGCCATCAACCGCTTCAAGGTCGTCGTCTCCGACTACCAGACCACGGCCCACGTCGAGGAGGCGCTGATGCGCCTCACCGAATCCTACATGGCGCTCGGCGTGACCAACGAGGCGCAGACGGCGGTCGCTGTGCTCGGGCACAACTTCCCGCAGTCGAAGTGGTACAAGGACGCCTACGCGCTCCTGAAGAGCGATGGCCTCTCGCCCGAGTACAACGGCGACTCCTGGATCAGCAAGGCCTGGAAGTCGGTGCCCAAGTTCTCGCTCGGCGGCCCGGGCTAGCTTGGGTGCGGCCCGCCGCGCCGCGCCAGTCGCGATAGACGCTCAATGGCCAGGAAGAAGCCCTCTCCCCCCTCCGTCGACGACCTCAGCACGGACGAGGCGGCCGCCGAGCTCGCGCGGCTCGCCTCCGATATCGCGCGTCACGACGCGCTCTACTATCGTTCCGATGCACCGCAAATCTCCGACGCCGACTACGACGCGCTGCGCCGGCGCAACGAGGCCATCGAGGCGCGCTTTCCAAGCCTCGTGCGCGCCGACAGCCCCTCGCAGAAAGTCGGCGCCGCGCCGTCCGAGACTTTCGCCAAGGTGCGCCACCGCGTACCCATGCTGTCGCTCGGCAACGCCTTCGACGACGAGGAGGTCGCCGACTTCGAGGCCCGCGTGCGCCGCTTCCTGTCCTTGAAGCCCGATGATGCGCTGGCCTTCACCGCCGAGCCCAAGATCGATGGCCTCTCGATCTCGATCCGCTACGAGAAGGGCCGCCTCGTCGAGGCCGCGACCCGGGGCGATGGCGCGGAAGGCGAGAACGTCACCGCCAACGTGCGCACGATCCGCGAGATCCCGGACAAGCTGAAAGGTGGCAAGATCCCCGCCGTCGCCGAGGTGCGCGGCGAGATCTACATGAGTCACGCCGAGTTCGCCGCCTTGAATGCCAGCCAGGCGAAGGGCAGCGGCAAGGTGTTCGCCAACCCGCGCAACGCCGCGGCGGGCTCGCTGCGCCAGCTCGACTCCGCCATCACGGCCGCGCGCCCGCTGCGCTTCTTCGCCTACGCCTGGGGCGAGATGTCGGACATGCCGGCCGAGACGCAGCACGGCATGGTCGAGGCGTTCGCCAAGTGGGGCCTGCCCGTCAATCCGCTCATGCGCCTCTGCGGCAGCGCAACGGAGATGCTCGCCTTCTACCGCGAGATCGGTGAGCGCCGCGCCTCCCTCGGCTACGACATCGACGGCGTCGTCTACAAGGTGGACCGCCTCGACCTGCAGGCGCGCTTGGGCTTCGTCTCGCGCTCGCCGCGCTGGGCCATCGCCCACAAGTTCCCCGCTGAGCAGGCCGTCACCCTCCTGCGCGACATCGAGATCCAGGTCGGCCGCACCGGGTCGCTCACGCCTGTTGCCAAGCTCGAGCCCGTCACCGTCGGCGGCGTCGTCGTCTCCAACGCCACGCTGCACAACGAGGACGAGATCGCGAGGAAGGACATCCGCATCGGCGACACCGTCGTCGTGCAGCGCGCCGGCGACGTCATTCCGCAGATCGTGCGTGTCATCGAGGAGAAACGCCCCAACGGCGCCAAGCCGTTCGCGTTTCCGAAGGTCTGCCCCGTCTGCGGCAGCCACGCCGTGCGCGAGGCCGACGAGACGCCCGGCGCGGGAGGAGTCGTGCGCCGCTGCACGGGCGGTCTGATCTGCGCCGCCCAGGCCAAGGAGCGCCTGAAGCACTTCGTCTCGCGCCTCGCCTTCGACATCGAGGGGCTCGGCGAGGAGAAGATCGAGGCCTTCTTCGAGGAGGGCTTGATCCGCCGCCCGGCCGACATCTTCACCCTCGAGGCCCGTGACAAGGCGAGCGCCGCGCCGCTCGCCAAGCGCAAGGGCTTCGGCAAGAAGTCGGTCGAGAACCTGTTCCGTGCCATCGACGCGCGCCGCGCCATCAGCCTCGAGCGCTTCGTCTTCGCGCTTGGCATCCGCCATGTCGGCGAGACCACCGCCAAGGACCTCGCCAAGGCCTTCCGCACCATTGAGGCGTTCCGAGCCGCCACCGAGGCTGCGGCCAAGGCCGGCAAGGAGAGCGAGGCTTACAAGGATATCGACGACATCGAAGGCATCGGCGAGACGGTCGTTGACGCCCTGGTCGACTTTCTCTCCGAGCCGCACAACGTCGAGGCGCTGGACGACCTCCTCGCCCACGTCACGGTCACGCCCTACGAGCGCTCCGTGGCCGCCGACTCCCCGGTCGCGGGCAAGACCGTGGTCTTCACGGGCAAGCTTGAGCGTGTGGGCCGCAGCGAGGCCAAGGCCCAGGCCGAACGGCTCGGCGCCAAGGTCGCGGGCTCGGTATCGGCCAAGACGGACTACGTGGTCGCCGGCGCCGACGCCGGCTCCAAGCTGACCAACGCCCAGAAGCTCGGCGTCAAGGTTTTGACTGAGGACGAGTGGCTGGCCCTGATCAGCGGGTGATGTCCCAAACTAATGCGGAGGAGCCTTGCGACTCCTCCGCTCAAACGCCGTCCCGAGAGAGATCGTCAGCGCTTGTAATACTTGTCCATGTAGTGCTGCCAGCCCTTCTTGCCTTCGCCGGTGCTGACCGTATCGCCCTTGGCGATGTAGTTGTTTTTCTTCACGCGCTTGATCTGGTCCGGAGCGTACTTCTCGGCGACATCGAGGCCGCGATCGCGGTCGTCCTCGTACCACTCCTTCTTCTCTTGCTCCTTCTTGGCAGCGGCGGCCTTGGCGGCGGCTTCCTGCTGTTGCTTCTTCTTGAGCGCGGCCTGCTGCTGCTTTTTCTTGAGCGCAGCGGCTTTCTTCGCGTCGCTGGCGACCGTATGCGCGATCCGCTCCGGGGCGGCCGTGACACCGCCGACGCTGCCGAGCGACGCGGCCGAGGCAAGGCTCGACGGCAGCGATGCCGCGAGGAGACCGAGAACCAGCAGAGAACCCTTCCAAGACATGACCGCGCCCCTTTCTATCCTTTTGACTGTAGCAAGACGGACGTCCGCTACGCATGCGGACAATTGGGTGTGGTTACCGCCGGCCGACCTCTAGGCGAAGCCGTTGCAACCGATCCTCACGCAATTTGCCGGGGAATGCGAGGGCGCGCTGTTCCGCCGGGAACAAGGCCTCGCCGCGCGCGGCCCGTCTCGGCCGCGCGAGATATAATGCTATGATAATAAAAGATTATTGGGACCAGGAATTGTACGGCCAAGTGTGCCGCATATCCAAGACATAGGTCGGATACTTGCGCTCCCAGGCCTTCACCGCCGGGCTTTTGCTCTTGCGCAGACCCTTTCCCGCCACCGCGAGCGTCTGACGCTGGCCGTCCGGGATGGGCGTCTGCGCGTTGCCGCTGGCCGCGACAGCGCCCTCCTTCAAGTCCTCGGCAGCCGATGCCGTGGCCGACGTCTCGATCTGGCTCGTATCGCCTTCGCTGGCCGCCGGGAGCTGCCGAGCATCTCTCGTGTCGGGCGCCGGCACCGCCTCGGCCTCTGCCGATTTGACGGCGAGCTTCTCGTCGCTCACGCGCTTGGCTTCGATGGCGGCGTCGAGAGCGCTCTGCTTGCGCGCCAGCTCCACGCGCAGCGTGGCGAGAGCCGCTTCCGCCGCCTGCCGCTCGCGCTGCTCGTGCTCGAGCTTCTCCGTCATGCCGCCCGGCCCGGACTCGAGCGCGAGACGGCGCGCCCGCTCGGCGTCGAGCTGGCGTGCTTTGGCTTCCGCAGCCGCCGCGCGCTCATCCGAGGCGCGCTTCTCGGCGCGAACCTTGACCAGCTCCGCGTACGCACGCTCGGCCTTCCCGGCCGAATGCGACTCCGCCGCGTTGGCGATGCGGGTCAAGAGATCGTCGCGCATCGCGTCGCCATACAACCAACAGGTGGCGCCGAGCGCGGTGATCAGCACGGCGAGGCACATGAGAAGGCGCGGGCTCGTGCGCCGCGGCGCCGGCGGCGCAGGCGCGGGATTGTCCGCTTCCGGCTGGGCGGCCGCGGCGGCGAGACCCCGGCCGGGATTGTAGGTGCCGAAGTTCCAGATGTGGCCCTCGGGGTCGCGGCAGGAGTATCCACGCCGGCCAAGCCCGTCGCTCTTGAGCTCGAGCACGATCTCGGCGCCCGCCTCCTGCGCGCGCGCATAGTGGGCATCCGCGTCGTTGACGACCACGTAGCAGCTCTGCGTCTCGACGCCGCCCACCTCGTCCGGCTGGCGCATGAGCTTGTCGAGGTCGGTGTCGCGCACCGCGCCGAGCATGATCAGCCCGCCCCGGTACAGCATCTGCCCGTAGATGACGTCGCCCTCGGCGTCGGAGACGGCGATCTGCTTCTCGAAGGCGAACGCCTGCTCGAGCCAGCCCATCGCCTCCGCAAGGTCGCGGTAGCGCATCAAGGGCATGAGGTTTGGAGCGGGCAGAAGGCTGCTCGCGGTCATGAAACGCTCCAAAAAAGTCGGTTCGCGCCCGATCTGCACCCGTGCGCTCGCGCAAATGCATCGCGGCGCACACACGAAAACCGGACGCAAGGCGCACGGTCGGGCAGGCTCATGAAAGAGGCGATGCAACGCTGGGCCGCGGCATACCCCGAATCAATCAGTTCATAGAGGATAATAGAAAAACGGCGCGACGCGTTGAGAAAAATGGAAAAATTGGCGCAAGCGACTCGCGTGCAACAATCCCGGCACCTGATCGACGCTGAAACGCCGGGATCTCAGGATCTAAAGCGGTTTCGTCGCGGCCTCGAGCCAGCGCTGCGTCGGCGCATCGACCTCGGGACCGATCATCGCAAACACCGTCGCATGATAGCTGTCGATCCAACGCACCTCGTCGGGCGAAAGAAGCTCCTTGGCGATGAGGCGGCGGTCGATCGGCACCAGCGTCAGCGTCTCGAAGCCCATCGTGTCCTTGTCGCCGCCGTCCGCGCGCGCCGCCTCCGTGATGAGCACCAGGTTCTCGATGCGGATGCCGTAGTGCCCCTCCTTGTAGTAGCCGGGCTCGTTGGAGACGATCATGCCCGCCTCGAGCAGCGCCATGCCGCCGCGCGAGATGGACTGCGGCCCCTCGTGCACCGAGAGATAGCTGCCGACGCCGTGCCCCGTGCCGTGGTCGTAGTCGAGCCCATGCATCCACAACGCGCGCCGCGCGAAGGGGTCGAGGTCGATGCCGCGCGTGCCTTTCGGAAAGCGCGCCGTGGCGATGGCGATATGCCCCTTGAGCACCAGCGTGAAGCGCTCGCGCATCTCGGCCGACGGCGTCCCGACCGCGACCGTGCGCGTGATGTCGGTCGTACCCTCGAGATACTGCGCGCCGGAATCGAGCAGGAACAGCTCGCCGGCCTTGAGCACGCGGTTGGTCGCCTCCGTCACGCGATAGTGCACGATGGCGCCGTTGGG
>JBFXEP010000135.1:0-7646 GCA_050179995.1 Hyphomicrobium sp. | reverse complement strand
CTCCCCCCAAAGTAGGTAGTGACGTGCGCTGCTCGATCGCCCCCCGACGTCGGCGCGGCACGTCCTTAGAGTTGCAGAAGCGTGCAGACGTGACAAGACGGTGGCAGCATTGGGGCATGCACTGCGGAGTTGGCGATGCAGGGCGGCAACAGTTGGTCGGCTCACTGTCGCCGGATTGCATGCAGGTGGTCGACGGGGCCGTTGCCGTGTCCGACGCCGAGGGTGCGGCCGGCCTCGATGGCGGCCCAGACGTAGGCCTTGGCGGCCGCGACCGCAGACGGGAGCGAGGCGCCCCGGGCCAGCTCCGCGGCAATGGCGGCGGCGAGCGTGCAGCCAGTGCCGTGGGTGTTACGGGTGGCGATGCGGGGGCGCGTGAAGCGCAGCGATCCGGTATCGAGGACGAGGATGTCGGTGGCGTGCGGTCCCGGGCCGTGGCCGCCCTTGACCAGCACCGCCTTGGCGCCGAGCGCTAAGAGCCGCCGGCCCTGGGCCTCCATCTCGTCCTCGTCGGCGGCAACCGGCGCGTCGAGGAGCTTGGCCGCCTCGCGCAGGTTCGGCGTGACGACGGTGGCAATGGGAAAGAGCCGCGCGCGCACGGCGTCGATGGCATCGGGCGCGAGCAGCACGTCGCCGCTGGTCGCGACCATGACGGGATCGACGACAAGGGGCACGCCCGGGAAATTCGCAAGGCCGTCGGCGACCGTGGCGACGGTCGTGCGGTCGGCGAGCATGCCAGTCTTGATGGCGCCGACGGCGAGGTCGGCGGCGATGGATGCGATCTGCGCGGTGATGATGGCGGGCGGCAAGCCCAGCACGTCCTGGACGCCTTGGGTATTCTGGGCGGTGATGGCCGTGATCACGGAGGCGCCGTAGACGCCGAGCGCGGTGAAGGTCTTCAGGTCGGCCTGGATGCCGGCGCCGCCCGAGCTGTCGGATCCGGCGATGGTGAGCGCGATCGGCGTCGGGGCGCGCGGCGCGGCCATCGTTAGTGCCCCGGCGTGAAGTTGCGGATGTCCTGCTGCAGCTTCTCGGGGGTCATCAGCTCCTCGATGCGCGCAAGGCCGGGGAAGGTCTCGATCAGCCACTGGCCGATAGCCTGGATGGAGAACCAGTCGAACACGTTGAGGAAGGCGATGCCGGTCAGCACCAGCACGGCGCCCATGATCCTCTCCATGAGAGTCAAGTGCCGGCGGAAGCGCTGCAGGA
This sequence comes from Hyphomicrobium sp., assembly GCA_050179995.1. GTDB lineage: Bacteria > Pseudomonadota > Alphaproteobacteria > Rhizobiales > Hyphomicrobiaceae > Hyphomicrobium_C. The sequence goes on along the minus strand of JBFXEP010000135.1, from coordinate 6,440 downwards.
ACGACAGGAAGGGGCGGATGGCGACGGCGGCCGCCACGAACGGGATGCCGAGGCCGAGCGAGTAGACGGCGAGCAGGCGCACGCCCGCGCCGAGGCTCGCCTCGTTGGCGGCGAGGGCAAGCACGGTCGAGAGGATGGGGCCGATGCAGGGCGTCCAGCCGAAGGCAAAGGCGAGGCCCATGACATAGGCGCCGAGGAAGCTCGCGCCCTCGTTCGCGTGATGATAGCGCTTCTCGCTCATCAGGAACGGAATGCGCAATAGTCCGAGGAAGTGGAGCCCGAACAGGATGATGACGATGCCGGCGGCGATGGAGAGCTCGGCGCGCCGCTCCTGGACGAACTGGCCGATGAGGGAGGCGCTGGCGCCGAGCGCGATGAAGACGGTGGTGAAGCCCAGCACGAAGAAGACCGAGGCGAGCACGATGCGCCGCCACACGGTGCGCTCGAGGCCCTTCTCGTCGGAGAGCTCCTCAAAAGTTGTACCGCCGAGATAGCCGAGGTAGGGCGGCACGAGCGGCAGCACGCACGGCGAGAGGAAGCTCACGAGCCCCGCGAGCGCCACGCCGAGATAGAGATGGGCTTCAGCAAGCATCGGCGGCCGTTCCATGTGTGGCGAGCCCCCGCACCCGGAAGCGATTTGCAATCGCTTCCGGCCTCTCCCCAAGGGGAGAGGCGAAGTGGAGGCGTGCCGATAGGGAGCCACGCTTCTCTCTCCCCTTGGGGAGAGGGGTTGGGTGAGGGGGCGAAACGGAGCGCGCCATTTCTATCACCGCGCCAGGGCCGCGACGCCGGGGAGCTCGCGGCCTTCGAGCCATTCGAGGAAAGCGCCGCCGGCGCTCGACACATAGGTGAAGGCGTCGGTCACGCCGGCGGCGTTGAGCGCCGCCACCGTATCACCGCCGCCGGCGACCGAAACCAGCGTGCCGGCCTTGGTGCGCTCGGCCGCCGCACGCGCGAGCGCGAAGGTGCCCTCGCCGAAGGGCGCGATCTCGAAGGCGCCGAGCGGGCCGTTCCAGAGCAGCGTCTCGCAGCGCGAGAGCACGTCGACATAGTGGCCGACCGTCTTGGGGCCGACGTCGAGGATCATGTCGCCGGGCTTGACGTCCATGCTGAGCACGGTGCGCGACGGGGCGCCCGCCGCGAAGCGCTCGGCCACCACCACGTCCTGCGGGAGCACGATCTCGCAGCTCCGGGATTTCGCCGCGAGCATGATCTCGCGCGCGGTCTCGAGGAGATCCGGCTCGGCCAGCGATTTGCCGATCTCGACGCCGCCCGCGAGCAGGAACGTGTTGGCCATGCCGCCACCGATGATCAGCTTGTCGACCTTGGCCGAGAGATTGGTGAGGACCGGGATCTTGGTCGAGACCTTGGCACCGCCGACGACAGCCGCGACGGGGCGCTTCGGCTGCTCGAGCGCGCGGCGCAGCGCGTTGATCTCTTCCATCAGGAGGGGACCGGCGTAAGCCGGGAGCAGGCGCGCCAGGCCCTCGGTGGTGGCGTGGGCGCGGTGGGCGGCGGAAAAGGCATCGTTGACGAAAATGTCGCCGAGCGCCGCCACCGCCTTGGCGAACTCGGGGTCATTCTTCTCCTCGCCCTTGTGGAAGCGCGTGTTCTCGAGCACGACGATGCCGCCCTCGGGGAGCGCGGACACGACGCTGGCGGCCGCCTCGCCCACGCAGTCAGAAGCGAGCGCGACGGGAAAGCCGGTGATGCGGCCGAGCGCTTCGGCGACGGGCGCGAGCGAGTTCTCCGTGTCGGGGCCGTCCTTGGGGCGGCCGAAGTGGGAGAGCACGACGACGCGGGCACCCCGAGCCGCGAGGTCCTTCAAGCCGGGCACGATGCGCTCGAGGCGGGTTGCATCCGTCACGACGCCGTTCTTGGCCGGCACGTTGAGGTCGGCGCGCACGAGCACGCGCTTGCCCTTGAGGTCGAGGCCGTCGGTGGTCTTGAGCTTGTCGAGGTTCATGGGGTCCGCAGTTTCATCATTTCATGCGTGGGTGGATTCCGGCCTTCGCCGGGATGACGTTTTCGGGGGAGCGCGCCGCTCGACACTATCTTACCGTCACCCGACCTGCGCCGGGGCAGGCTGCTGTCGGGCACAGATACGTATCAAATCAGCCTTTTTTCACGACGGCGCGGGCGGCTTCGGCGATGTTGGGGGCGGTGAGGCCGAAGTGCTCGAACGCCTTGGGGCCGGGCGCCGAGACGCCGAAGTCCGAGAGGCCGATGAAGCGGTCGCCAGGACGCAGCCATTCGTACCAGGGCTGTGCGACAGCGGCCTCGACGGCGATGCGCGGGGCGTCGCCCAGCACCTCGTCGCGCCAGGTCTGCGGCTCTCCGCGGAACAGCTCGAACGACGGCAGTGAGACGACGGCGGCGTGGATGCCGTCCTTCGCCAGCGCCGCTGCGGCTTCGGCTGCGAGCCCGACCTCGGAGCCGGTGGCGATGAGGGTCACGTCGCGCGTCTTGCCGCCGCCGCTCACGACATAGCCGCCCTTGGCGGTGGCGTTCTCGGCGGCGGAACCGGTGCGGAGCACGGTCGGCACGGCCTGGCGCGAGAGGGCGAGCACGGTGGGACGCGTCGGGTTCGCCAGCGCGATCTCCCAGGCTTCCGCCGTCTCGAGCGCGTCGGCGGGGCGGATGACGAGCAGGTTCGGGATGGCGCGCAATGCGGCGAGATGCTCGATGGGCTGGTGCGTCGGGCCGTCCTCGCCGAGGCCGATGCTATCGTGCGTCATGACGTAGATGACGCGCTGGTGCATCAGGGCCGAAAGGCGGATCGAGGGACGGCAGTAGTCGGTGAAAACGAGGAACGTGGCGCCATACGGGATGAAGCTGCCGTGGAGCGCGATGCCGTTCATGGCGGCGGCCATGCCGTGCTCGCGTACGCCGTAACGGATGTAGCTGCCGGCGAAGTCACCCGCCGTCACGTCCTTGTGGTGCTTGGTGCGCGTGCCGTTGGACGGCGTGAGGTCGGCCGAGCCGCCGACCAGCTCCGGCACGACAGGCACCAGGTGCTCGAGGGTCAGCTGCGACCAGACGCGGGTCGCGCGCTTTGCGGTGTCGGCGGCGAACGCGGCCTTGGCGGCGGCGATTGTTTCCGCAATGGCCTTGCCGCGCGAGGCGGCGGCGGGCGTGTCGAACGCGGCCTTGGCCTCGGCGGGAGCTTTGGCGATGCGCTTCTTCCAGGCGGCATTTTCAGTTGCGCCCCTGGTGCCCGCCGCGCGCCAGGCGTCGAGGATGGGCGTCGGAATCTCGAAGGGCGGCGCGTCCCAGCCGAGCTTCTCGCGCGTGCCCTTGATCTCGTCGGCGCCGAGCGGCTCGCCGTGGGTCGAGGACTTGCCGGCCTTGTTCGGCGCGCCATAGCCGATCACGGTCTTGCAGGCGATGAGCCAGGGTGCGGACGCGTCGGCGCGCGCCTTCTTCAATGCGGCGGAGATGGCCTTGGCGTCGTGGCCGTCGACGCGGATCGTATTCCAGCCCGAGGCCGCGAAGCGGGTCACCTGATCGTCGGAGATGGAAAGGCTGGTGGGGCCGTCGATGGAGATGGAGTTGTCGTCCCACAGCACGATGAGCTTGCCGAGCTTCAGGTGCCCGGCGAGCGAGATCGCCTCCTGGCTGATGCCCTCCATGAGGCAGCCGTCGCCGGCGAGGCAATAGGTGTGATGGCCGACCAGGTCATCGCCGAGGCGCGCGTTCAGGAGGCGCTCGGCGAGCGCCATGCCGACGGCGTTGCCGATCCCCTGCCCCAGCGGTCCGGTCGTGGTCTCGATGCCGGGCGCGTGGCCGTACTCGGGGTGGCCCGCGGTCCTGAAGCCGAGCTGGCGGAAGTTCTCGAGCTCGCGGATGTCCATGCCCGGATAGCCGGTGAGGTACAAAAGCGAATAGAGCAGCATCGAGCCGTGGCCGGCCGAGAGCACGAAGCGGTCGCGGTCCGGCCAGGCGGGATCGGCGGGATCGAAGCGCAGAGCCTCGGTGAAAAGCACGGTCGCCACGTCGGCCATGCCCATCGGCATGCCGGGATGACCAGAGTTGGCCTTCTGCACCGCATCCATGGCGAGGGCGCGGATGGCGTTCGCCATATCCCGCAAGCCGACTGCCGGCGCCTCTGTTTTCACTTTCGCCTCGGCCATGATCGCGTGGTCCTTCCCGCAATTGAGAGGCGCACATTTAGCGGGGGGATGCCGCGGCGTCTACCGCGCCGACAGCGCGGCGGGACTGTCCACAGCGCCCAGTGCAGTGCAATAAATGCCCGCTTCTCAAGAGGTTTGCTTGGCGACCGGCGTTTCGGGCGCCGCGGGCGGCGGTTGCGGCGCCGTGGCGGACGCGGATTTCGGCGCCTTGGGCCGCAGCGCCTTGGCGTCGCGTGCCTCCTCGGCGGCATCCTCGGCGAACAGCTGCTCGAGGGTCGCGACCGCGCCCTTGGCCTTGGCCTGCAGCTTCTCCATGTCACTGTAGTGGGCGTAGTCCTCGATGAGCCGGCGCTCGTCGTGGGCGCGGAAGGTCTCGATGACGCGTTCGCTCTCGCGCTCGGTGTGGCCCAGCGCGACGAGGATCTCACGCGTGGTTTCGAGGGCGGACTGGAAGGTCTCGCGCTGGATACTGGTCACGCCGACGTCGAGCAGCTTGTGGGCGTGGTTGCGGTTCCTGGCACGGGCGAAGATGGGCACATCGGGGTGTCGGTTACGCACGTACTCGGCCGCGCGCAGCGACGCATCGATGTCGTCGATGGCGATGACGAAGGCGCGCGCCTTGCCGATCTGTGCCGCCTCGAGGATCTCGGGGCGGCTGGCGTCGCCATAGAACGCCTTGGAGCCGAACTTCTGCACGAGGTCGACCTGCTCGGCTGAGATCTCGAGGGCGATGAAGGGGATCTTCTTGCCGCGCAGGATGCGGGCCACGATCTGCCCGTAGCGGCCGAAGCCGGCGATGACGATGTGCTCGTCCTTGGCGGGCAGCTTGTCGTCGTATGCGGGCAGCGTCGCCTGCGAGCTCCTCCGCTTGGCGATCTCTCGCTCGAGGACGAGCAGGAGCGGCGTCGCCGCCATCGAAAGCGTGACGACGAGCACGAGGAAATCGCTGGCGGGGTCCGAGATGACGCCGCTCGTTACGCCGGCGGTCAAAAGCACGAACGCGAACTCGCCGCCCTGGCTCAAGGAGAGGCCGAGCCGGGTCGCAGGACGCGCGGCAAGACCCGCGCGGCGGCCCAGCATGTAAAGGATCAGTGTCTTGCAGGTCACCAGGGTGGCGGCCGCGAGCAGCACTTTGCCGGGGCTCGAGAAGAGGATCGAAAGATCCATCGACATGCCGACGGCGGTGAAGAAGAGACCCAGGAGCAGCCCTTGAAAGGGTTGCAGGTCGGCTTCGAGCTGATGGCGGTACGAGCTCTCGGCGAGCAACGCGCCGGCGATGAAGGCGCCCAGCGCCGCCGAGAGCCCGGACATCTGCATGAGCATGGCCACGCCAACGACCGTCAGCAGTGCCGCCGCGGTCATCGCCTCCTTGACCTGCGTGCGGGCGACGAGGCGCAGCAGCGTATCGAGCCCGAAGTGGCCGATCAGGACGACGGCCGCGATGACGCCCAGCGCGCGCAGCGCCGTCGAGAGGTCCATGGCCTGGGCCACCTCGGCGGCTGTGGTGGCGAAGAGCGGCGCCAGCGCGATCAGCGGGATGGCAGCGAGGTCCTGGAACAGCAGGATGGCGAAGCCGAGCCGGCCGTGGCGGGCGGCGAGGTCGCCCTGCTCTTCCATGACCTGGAGCGCGAACGCGGTCGAGGACAGCGCCAAGGCCAGCCCGACGAAGACGGCCGCCTTCCCGCCGAGGCCGAAGGCAACGGCCGCCACGGCGAGCACAAAGCCCGTCAGGAGAACCTGCGCGCCGCCGAGCTTGAAGATCGCCGTGCGCATCGACCAGAGCCGCTTGGGACGCAGCTCGAGGCCGATCAGGAACAGGAGGAGGACGATGCCGAATTCGGAGATCTCGAGGATTTCGTGGGCGTCATAGGCCGAGAAGACGTGGCGCAGGACATGCGGGCCGAGCAGGATGCCGGCGAGCAGGTAGCCGAGGACGGTGCCGATGCCGAAGCGGCGCGCGAGCGGCGGCGCGATGGCCATGGCGGCCAGCAGAATCGCGACCTCGGACAGCGTGACGTGCAGCATCTCTCACCCGAGCATTGTTAATCCGCGGAAATTTACTTTCACAGACGGGACGCGGCCGCGTCCACCTGCAATCGCAGCTGGTTCCGATCTTTTCGGGAGATCCATGCGGGACGATTACGCGTAAGGGCCAGAAAAGGAGCGCAGCGGCGCGCCGTTGGGCACGGCGCTGGCTTGGCAGCGAGGTTCAGGTATGCTCCGGGTACTCGATGAGGGGCGCGCCTTGCGGACCCTCGCTGTCAATGCTCCGAGGACGATGGCTGATCTCCTGCAACGGGTCGCTGC
>JBFXEP010000134.1:0-7663 GCA_050179995.1 Hyphomicrobium sp. | reverse complement strand
AGATCTTCGGCAAGGGCTCCAAGAAGGCCGCCGACGAGATGTGGATGGCCCGCTACCTGCTCCTCCGCCTCACGGAGAAGTACGGCATCGACATCGAGTTCCACTGCAAGCCGCTCGGCGACACCGATTGGAACGGCTCGGGCATGCACGCCAACTTCTCGACCACCTATCTGCGCGAAGTGGGCGGCAAGGCCTACTTCGAGGCGCTGATGGCGCAGTTCGACAAGAACCTGATGGACCACATCTCGGTCTATGGTCCGGACAACGACAAGCGCCTGACCGGCAAGCACGAGACGGCGCCGTGGAACAAGTTCAGCTACGGCGTTGCCGACCGCGGCGCCTCGATCCGCGTGCCCCATTCGTTCGTCAAGAACGGCTACAAGGGCTACCTCGAGGATCGCCGTCCGAACTCGCAGGGCGACCCATACCAGATCGCTTCTCAGATCCTGAAGACGATCTCGGAGGTTCCCGCCGGCGCGGCTGCCAAGGCGGCCTGATCACGATCCGCTGCGCCGGCGCGCGGCGGCCTTCTCCCCGGCCCGGAGGTGCAACCCGCACCTTCGGGCTTTTCTTTTTCTATCCTGGACTAGTCGCGCCGTGCGCGCCGGCGCTCGCGATAGACCTTTTTGTCGCCCCGCTCGAGGCTCCGGCAGAAGGCGCTGTTGGTGCCGCTGAGGCAGCCGTAGCGCTCGAGCAGCTCCGCGTCCCGCTCGCTCACCGGCCCGCCCGCCCGCGCGTTGGCACGAGCGGCCTCGAGCTCCCAGTAGGAATCCGCCCGGGCAGCGGTTTGCCCGGCTGCGAGAAGCGCTGCGAGACCGAGCCCCGCCAGGATTGTGTGTCGCCACATGGGTATGTCTCCTTGGGTATCAGGCATTATAACCGAAACGGGCTTCGCCTTGCACCGGTTCACTTCCTGCTCTACGGCCGCAACCTGCCCCAGGTTTCACGGTTGCCAGGTTTCACGGTTGCCAGGTTTCACGGTTGATGGCGTAGACGAAACATCGTCCTCCCCGAACGTGCCCCGCTCGACGCAAGAGAACCCCTGCCGCTCGTAGGAACGGTGCGCGGGGCGGGGCCGGAGCTGCATGGCCGAGAAAGCTGCCACAGGTGTTCCCTGGGGAATAGTCCCCCTCCCCGAAGCGGGCCAAAACTCCCTCCATCGAAGCCGTGAGACACCAGCGAAAAGGGGACGTGTTATGCTGCCGAGTATCCGCACTTTGACGCTAGCCGCCGCCGGAGCCGTGATCGCCACGGGCTCGGCCAACGCCGCTTCCGACGCCACCGGCATCTGGTTCGACCACAACGGCCGCGGCGCCGTCGAGATCGCACCCTGCGCCAGCGGCAATGGCCTCTGCGGCTATGTCGTCCACATCAAGGAAGCGAAGAATTCCAAGCGCTGCGGCATGCAGATCCTGGGCAACGTCACCTCCGACGGCGGCGGATGGATCTACAGCCCCGATCGCGGCAAGAAGTACAGCGTCGAGCTCACCCGCTTGAGCGACGACAAGCTGCGCGTGGTCGGCAACGCCGGATCGTTCTTCTCGAAGACCTACACCTGGAACCGCGCGCCCGACGATGTCGCGCGCTGCGGCGAGCAGCAGGCTGCCGCCCCCGCCAAGCCGGTCGAGAAGAAGAAGGAGATCGCGACCGAAAGCGCGCCGGCCCCGGCCGAGACGACCACCGCGGAAACCGAAGCCTACCCGACCGGCGCGCCGAGCGCCTCGATGGCCCTGATGGGCGTGCCGAAGAAGAAGAAGAAGCGCGTCGCCGAGGCAACCCCAGTGGCGACCGGCACCGAGACCGCAACCGACGCTTCGCCCGCGCCGGCGGTGACCGAGGAGAAGGCGCCGGCCAAGGAGGAGGTCGCGGCCGGAGAGGCCGAGGCGGCTCCCGCCGAGGAGACCTTCGAGCCCGAGCGCAAGTGCAAATACAAGATCCCCTACGTCGGCCGCGTCATATCTGTCCCCTGTCGTGACTGAGCCGGCGAACGGGTGACGGCGCGGGAGACCATCCATCCCCCGCGCCGTCATTTTCGTCCGTTCCTGAACACCAGCGCCGCGAAGACGGCGGCCCCCACCGCCCCCAGGGCAGACACCGCGGACGCCACTTCGAAGGCGGTGACGAAGGCCTCCCGCGCCGTCGCGAGCAACTGCGGCCCCGCCTTGCCGCCGAGCGCCCCCGCCGCGGCGATGGCACCGCCCAGCGTATCCTTCGCCGCCGCGACAGCCTCCGCCGGAATGCCGCTCAGCGCCTGATCCGCCATGGCACCACGATAGATCGCCGTCATGATGCTTCCGAGCACGGCAATGCCGAGCGCACCCCCGAACTCGAAGCTCGTCTCCGAGATGCCGGACGCGGCACCGGCCCGCTCCGGAGGCGCCTCCGTCATGACGATATCGGTTGTGATGGCGCCGATCGGCGCCGCGCCGATGCAGAGGATGATCATGCCGATGAAGAGCAGCGCCGGGCTTTGCGTGCCGCCGAGCTGCGTCAGGACCGCGAACCCGAGCGCGGAGATGAAAAGCCCGCTAGCGATCACGGCATAGGGCTCGAAGCGGCGCACGAGAAACGGCGCCGCGAGCGAGCCGAACGCGAAGATGATGCCCGAGGGCGCCGTCCAGAGCCCCGCCTCCAGCGGCCCCATCCCGAGCACGAGCTGCAGGTACTGCGCGATGAAGAGGAAGATGCCGAAGATGATGAAAAGGGTGACAATGTTGGTCACGAGCGCCGCCGAGAAGCCGCGCACGCCAAAGAGGCGCACGTCGATCAGCGGATCGTCGAGCTCGTTCTGGCGCTGGAAGAAGTAGGCGCCGACCAGAATCCCCAGGCCGATGGCGAACAGCGGCAGCGGCTCCACCCCGCTCTCGGCAATCTTCTTCATGCCGTAGATGATTGAAAGCACCGCCACCATCGACTGCAGCGCGCTCACGATGTCGAGCGGCCGCGCGTTCGGATCGCGGAACTCGGGCAGCAGGCTCGGCCCGACTGCGAGCAACAGCGCCATGATCGGCACGTTGATGAGGAACACCGCACCCCACCAATAGTGCGCGAGAATAAGGCCGCCCACGACCGGCCCGATAGCCGCGCCGACCGAGAACGCGCCGATCCACACCCCGATCGCGAACGAGCGCTCCTGGTCGTCGTGGAACATGTTGCGGATGAGCGAGAGCGTCGACGGCGCGAGCGTCGCCGCCGAGAGCCCCTGCAGCGCGCGGGCAATGATCAGCATCTCGGAGCTGGTCGAGAAAGCCGCGAGCACCGAGGTGATGCCGAACACCGCCGCGCCGATGAGCAGGATCCGCCTGCGCCCGATGCGGTCGCCGAGCGTGCCCATGGTGACCAGCGTGCCGGCGATCATGAAGCCGTAGATGTCGACGATCCACAACAGTGCCGACGAGGAGGGCTTCAGCGCGGCCGTGATTTGCGGCACCGCGAGATGCAGCACCGTGAGATCCATCGAGTAGAGCACGCAGGGAAGCGCGAGAACGGCGAGACCGATCCACGAGCGCTGCGTTGCCTTCTCGCTGTGGGGCTCCGTCACGTCCGCCATGATCGATTGTCCCTCGTGCCGCCTGCGAGGCGCGTCCGGGTCTTAGCCTTGCGCATCGCGATTGTCACGACGCGAGCGAAAATGCACCGGAAAGGCCGATCAACCGCCCACGAACGTTAAGCAAATTGCGGGCGCTCGCCGGCGGACATCTCACTGATAGACGTAGGTGATGGTGAAGGTCCGGTCGGCGACGGTCGATTTGTACGGTGGCAGCGGGAAGTACGTTTGCTTGGCCGCAAACACGACGTCGGTGTCGAGCTGCGACCCCGAGGGCTCGAGCATGATCACCTGTCCGAGGTCGCCGTTCTCGGTGAGAATGAGGCGCACCGTGACGCGTCCCATGAGCCCGCGCGGCGGCGGCATGGTCTGGCGTAGCGCGCGGATGACCGCGATCCCGAAATCGTCGTTCTCGCCCGACCGTGTGATGCCGGGTGGACGCGTGGCGCCCGCCGAGCGGCCCGGCGGCGCGGCGTCGAAATCCTGGGGCGTAAGCCGCGCCTGCGCCGCCGGGGCTTTCTTCTCGGCCGCTTTCTTCGGGGGTTTTACGGGCTCGGGCTTCGCCTCGGCGGCTTTCGTTTCCTCGGGTGGTTTCTCGGCGGGCTCGTCTTTGGGTTGCGGCGTGGTGGCGAGATCCGGCACCAGCGTCTCGAAATCCGGAAACTCGGCTGGCGACGTCTCCTGCTTGGGCGTCTCCTGCTTCGGCGTCTCCTTCGCCGCGACCTCGGGCGGCGCGGGCTCGGCAGCCTCGGGTTGCGGCTCGGGCGGCGTCGGCTGTGGTACCTCGGCCGCGGGTGGGGGCGGAGCGCCCGCGGGCGGCGAAGCCACCGCTTCCGTGCTCCTGAGATCGGCTTCGCTCACGATCTCGACCGCGATCGCATCCGAGGCGCCGGATTTGTCGCCGACCGCGCGCGGCACCGACCGGCCGACCTCGATGAAGATCGCCGCATGCACGAGAAGGGCCGTGAGCAAGGCGAAGCGGAACGCGCGCTGCCCTCGGTCCAGGGGCGGCGCCACGCGCTCATCGAGCGTCAGCGTATCGTCGGCGGTGTGCATGGTTCGAGCAGAAGCCCTGCGCTGAGAGCCAGAATTTTACTTCCTACACCGATTGATCAGCCGGCGCACCGCGCCCCCATTGTCGCGCCTCCCTTGAGCCCCCTATGTTGGGGACGGAAACGGCCAAACCACGACGGAACGCAAGCTTATGAGCCAGCGCGGCATCATCAGGGCCGGCATCGGCGGCTGGACCTTCGAGCCCTGGCGCGGCGTCTTCTATCCGGAGAAGCTGCCGCAGGCCAAGGAGCTGCATTTTGCCAGCCGCGCGTTGCCCACCATCGAGATCAACGGCACGTTCTACCGCTCGCAGACACCCGCCACCTTCGCCAAGTGGGCGCGCGAGGTGCCGGACGGCTTCGTCTTCTCCTTGAAGGGTCCGCGCTTCGCCACCAACCGGCGCGTGCTCGCGGAAGCCGGTGACTCGATAAAGCGCTTCCTCGACTCGGGCCCCACCATGCTCGGCGACCGCCTCGGGCCGCTGCTCTGGCAGTTCGCGCCGACCAAGAAATTCGACGCCGCCGACTTCGGCGCCTTCCTCGAGCTCCTCCCGCGCACCTTCGACGGGCATGATATCCGCCACACGGTCGAGGTCCGCCACGCCTCGTTCCAGTGCGCCGAGTTCGTTGCCCTCCTGCGTCACTTCGCCGTGCCCGTCGTCTATGCCGACCACGCAACCTATCCCGCCATCGCCGATCCCACGGGCGACTTCGTCTACGCGCGCCTGCAGAAGGGCGAGGACGACATCGCGACCGGATATCCGGAGAAGGACATCGCGGCGTGGAAAGCCGCCGCCGCGGCTTGGTCCGAGGGCAGCGTGCCGAAATCTCTCGAAAGCGCGTGCTTCGCACCGCTTCCGAAGCAGAAACCCGCGCCGCGCGATGTCTTCGTCTACTTCATCCACGGCGGCAAGGTGCGCGCGCCGGCTGCGGCACAGGCGTTCATGGGCGCGCTGCCGAACGCTGCGCATGCCGGCGCCGCACCCGCAAAGCCGGCAAAGGCGTCACCACCCGCACGCAAAGGCTCGAAGAAGTGACGTCACGTCGGATCGGCCGTTGCCGGTGCCGACTTGCCTTCAACGCGCGTCTTGAGATTGGCGAGACCCTTCTCCATCGGCTCTCCGATCATCTTCTGCGGGTTCATGAACAGACAGATTGCCTTGCCGAGAAACCCCTGCTCGCCGTAGATCGCCCACGTCACCAGCGTGCGCGGACCGTCCGGCTTGAAGGTGAACTCCGAATTGTTCGTGCCCGTCCACGGCTTCACGAAATCGACCCGGATGCGCACGCGCTCGTCGGGCTTGCTCTCCGTGAGCGTCATGCTGCCCTCGCCCACCTCGTCGTTGCCTGCCCAGCGGAACACGGCGCCCTCACCCGACACGGGTCCCTCGAACGTGCCCTTCGCATTGGGATCGAGCTTGGCCCACGGCGACCACTCCTGCCAGTTATGGAAATCGTTGACCTCGGCGAAGGTATTCGCCTGTGGCGCGACGACGATGGCGCTGCGCTCGATGCGGAAGTCCGACGGTTGAAGCGCCACGTAGCCGCTGAAGGCCGCCACCACGGCCAGGAGGATGAGTAGAATTCGCTTCAACATTCCCTAGGATCTCCAGTGATCAAAGCCTGTGTCGCAGGGTGTCATACTAGACGGCGAGAAGCGGCGCCAGCATGGCGGCCTCTTGACATGAGGCCGCCGGAAACGCTCCCTATCGCCGATCTGCGGCCAACCTGCGGATTTGAGATCGCCGCGCCGTGCACAGAGGAGACGCCACGCATGCGCATGAAGTATAGGGTCCCGTCGCTCGCCGTTGCGGCGTCCGCGTGCGTGCTCACCATCGTCTCAGCACGCGCGGGCGATTCGGATCCGGCTTACGCCGGCACGTGGGCGGCCGACCTCGCGCAATGCAAGGTGGGCCAGGAGCGCCAGGAGGCGCCGCTCGTGCTGACCCGCGACGGCTACGATCAGTTCGAGACCCACTGCACGTTCAAGTCTGTCGACGGCGGCGCGGACGGCACCTGGAAGGTCGGCTCCGAATGCACCATCGAGGGGAGCAACGAGCCCTACCATTTCACGCTTACCGTTTCGGGCGACACGTTGACCGTGGGCGACGACGCCGGCACGCGCGATCTCTTGAAGTGCCCATAGCCGCGCTCGAGCGCCCGCACGATCGCGCCCAATCTCTCCGTCTCTCGACAAGCGGGAGCGCGCGACGGAAATCCGCGCCCCCCGCGTTTCTCCCTGCAGACGGCGCAAGAGCCGGAGTCCCTCCGGATCGCAGGGCATACGTTGCCCGCGCCGATCAAGCATGGAGAACAGACAGCATGACACGTAAGGGAAAATTCGCTCTGGCAGGGCTTGTCGCTGCGGGCGTGGGGCTTGCGGCGGCCGGCGCCGTCGCCCAGCGCAGCCATTTCTGGGACGGCCATAAGGGCCGCCATTTCGGCGGCGGCGGCATGATGAGCCTCGCCTTCGGCGGCCCGAATTTCCGCATGTGCCGCGGTGAGAGCGGCGAGATGGCCGACCATATGCTGGTCCGCGTCGAGCACCGCGTGAAGCCGACCGGCGAGCAGCAGGCCGCTTTCGATGAGTTCAAGACCGCGACCCGCGCCGCAGCAGCCAAGCTGCACGAGGCTTGCCCTGAGCGCACCGGCACCGACGAGCGTGGCAAGCGCACGCCGATCGATCGTCTCGCCCGCACGCAGGCTGGGCTCGAAGCCTCCCTCGAGGCGCTGAAGATCTTCCGCCCGGCGGCGGAGAAGTTCTACACGGCCCTCAACGACGAGCAGAAGTCCAAGCTTGAGCGGCGCGGTCGTGGCGGCGAGGGCAAATGGCAGCGCCGCTGGCGCGACCGTGACGAGGACACGCCCGACAACGCGCCCGGCAACGAGCAAGTCCCCGCGCCGGCCCCCGAGCAGAAGGGCTGATCGAAGCCTCGGCAAATGGGGCGCGGAGCGGCCTTAACCCTCTGCGCCCCTTACCCTTGTTCAGAGATTTCCGCACCCGGAGCCTTGATAACACCCGAAACCTGTCCCATCGTACGTGTCTGGTCCCTGGACAGTGAGA
>JBFXEP010000133.1:0-7675 GCA_050179995.1 Hyphomicrobium sp. | reverse complement strand
GGCGAGGGCGAGGATTCGTTCTACACCGACACCAATCTGGCGCTCGACTTCCAGATCCGGCTGCGCGACTACCAGCAGGATCTCTTCGCGCATCCGGGCTACCGGGCGCTGCTCGGCGCGTTCGGCGCCAACCTGCTGTTCAAGACCGGCTCGCGCCCGGTGAAGCGGCAGGGCGACCATCACTCGGACCGCGGCGATCCTGCCCGCATGCGCGCCATTCCGAACAACGCCATCCTGCAGCAGTTCGGCTACGTGGCGAACGTGGTGTCGGGGCTCGGCGCGGCGGTCGGCAGCGAGCGCGACCGCTTCGTCGAGATGGCGAAGAAGTCCTCGCGGCTGCGGCCGCTCATCGAGATGATCGCGCGGGCCAAGCAGCTCTCGAGCCTCAACGCGGTCGGCGCCAACGCCATCATCTTCGATGCGGGCTTCTGGGCGCAGCGCGCGTCCTGGGCGCGCGAGCCACACCTCGACGGCGCGTTCAAGCTCCTGGCCGACCGTCTCCTCGACGACGACCGGGCGGGAAAGATCGCGGGCCTTGCGCACTATTTGCGGCTCGACGCCATCGAGCTGCACGGCATCCTGGAGGAGATCGGCCTCGAGGGCGGCAAGATTCCGGACGACCACCGGCTCGAGCTCGACCTGCTGCAGGCGATCCGCGCGGCGCTCATCATGCGCATCTTCATCCTGACGGCGCAGCTGCCGCGCTTCACGCCGACCAACGAGGTCACACACGACGAGATCGTGAGGAAGGCGCTGAGCCTCGAGATTCCCGAGGTCGTGAGCGTCATGCGCCAAGCCTTCCCGCGCCGCGTCGACGATCCGCACGACGACGGGCAATTCGTGGAGAAGGCGACCTATCTGCCGAAGGGCATCGACGACTACGGGCGCATCGAGACGGAAATCCTGGAGCCGATGGAGCAGGCCTACGAGCTCGTGCGCGAGATCGGCACCGGCATCTCGCACCACTGGGGTGCCTTCGGTTAGAGCTTTTGTTGGGACCGATGATTCACGCTTCGACTTTCCCTGCGCTGCCGATTCACGCCGCGCCTGATAGGTGGCGCGGCGATCGGAGCGACTAGGGCCCGAAGCGATCATGGTCCGGGAACCTCGAGGGAGGGGAAGGGCGCGGTACAAGCGTCTGCCCCTCGTCCTAGCCCTCTCTCCGCGTGAACGGGGAGAGGGTTTTTCCGTCACAGCATGCCAAGCCAGCGCGGCAGGCCGAGCGAGAGCTCGGGCCAAAAGGTTACCATCATCAGAAACACCAGCATGGTGGCGAGCCATGGCAGCACGGCGCGCGACAGCGTCGAGAGGCCGAGGCGGGAAACGCCGCTCGCCACGTAGAGGTTCAAGCCCACGGGCGGCGTCAGCATGCCGATCTCCATGTTGACGACCATGATGATGCCGAAGTGAACCGGGTCGATGCCGAGCTTGGCGGCGACGGGAAACAGGATCGGCGCCAGGATCAGCGTCACGGAGGCCGGCTCCATGACGCAGCCGGCAACGAGCAGGATGACGTTCACCACCAGCAGGAAGGTGATGGGGCCGAAGCCCTGGTGGATGAGCCAGTCGGCCATGGCCTGCGGGATCTGCTCGTGCGTGAGGAGGAAGGTGAACAGCACGGCATTGGTGATGATGTAGAGCAGCATGGCGCTCATGCTGGCGGAGGCGAGCAGCACGCGCGGCACGTCCGCGAGCGACAGGTCACGGTAGATGTAGACGGCGACGACGAAGGCATAGACGGCGCTCACGGCTGCGGCCTCGGTCGGCGTGAAGACGCCGCCGTAGATGCCGCCCATGACGATGATGACGAGCGCCAGCCCCCAGAAGCAATCGACGAAGGCGGCGAGGGCCTCGCTCCAGGAGGCGGGCTCGCTCCTTGGATAGCCGCGCCGCCAGGCGAGCCACACCGTCGTCAGGCCGAGCAGGGTCGCCAGCACGAGGCCCGGGATCACGCCGGCCATGAACAGATCGTCCACCGACGCCGCGTGAATGCGCTCGCTTTTGGGACCTTCGACGGCCATGCCGGCGGTGGCAACGGAGTAGAGCACCATGACGATCGAGGGCGGGATCAGGATGCCGAGCACGCCGCCCGAGGCGACGACGCCGGCGGCGAACGGTTTCGGATAGCCGCGCTGGACCATGGCCGGGATCATGATCGAGCCGATGGCGACCACGGTCGCGGGCGAGGAGCCCGAGACGGCGGCGAAGATGGCGCAGGCGACGACGGCCGCGAGGCCGAGCCCGCCCGGCCAGTGGCCGGCAAGCGCGGTGGCGAGGCGGATCATGCGGCGGGCGACGCCGCCATGGGTCAGGAAGCTACCGGCCAGGATGAAGAACGGCACGCACATCAGCTCGAAGCTCTCGATGCCGGTGAAGAGCTTCAACGCCACGGCGTCGAGCGGCACGTCGGTCAGGAAGAACAGAACGACGAGCACGGTGAGGCCGAGCGCGATCGACACCGGCATGCCGACCAGCAAAAATGTCACCAGAACCAGGAAGATGAAGACCGCCGTCATCGCGCGCCTCCACCGCCGACGCTCACCTCGGGCGGCGCCTCGATGCCCTCCACCTTGCCGGGATCGTGGTGAGGCCGCTCGCCGGTGCGCCAGAAGGTCCAGGCGACCTCGAGGAAGCGGTAGCACATGAGGTAGGAACCCAGCGGCACGGCGAGGTAGACGAGCCACATGGGGAGCTCGAGCACGGCCGAGGTCTGGCCCGTGGCCGAGATGTGCCAGACCAGATGCGCGCCGAGCGTACCGATGATGGCAGTGAAAAGAGCACCCGCGAGCAGGCCGGCGATGATGAGGGCGTTTCTCCAGCGGCCGGTCAGGCTCTCGACGAGGATGTCGACGCCCACGTGGATGCCGGTGCGCACGCCGTATGCGGCGCCGAACTTCGCCATCCACACCACCATGAAGATGCAGAGCTCCTGTGCCCAGGTGAGGCGCACATAGGCGATGGCGAAGAAAAGGCTCTTGGCGGCCGACGCCAGCCAGGGGATGTCCTCGGCGCGCGCCCAGCGGAAGAGGGATGCGGCCCCGGAGAGGCCGTAGCGTTGCGCGACCGCGACGAAAATCAGGAGCGTCGCGGCGCCGATCAGCGTCGCGATGATGATCTCCTCCAGCGAGTCGAGGATCAGCGCGGCCTTGCGCCAGCGTTCCATAATCGCTCCTCCCGCGCGCGGGGACTTGGTCCGCTTGGGGGGCCGCCCCGCCTCATCGTTCGTTCCTCCGCTATCGCACGGAGGGCCCGCGCCGTCACGGACCTTGGCTCATCCGTCAGTATTGCGGAGCGGTGGCGCTGTCGGTTCCGAGGCCCCATGTTCGTCCTCAGGGGAAATGCAACAAGGAGACTGACATGGCCTATGTCGACGGATTTCTTTTGGTCGTGCCCACGGACAAGCTCGATGAGTACAAGAAGATCTCCAAGAAGGCGGGCAAGATCTGGCGCGAGCACGGGGCGCTCGAGTATCGCGAATGCGCGGGCGACGACCTCGATCTGTCCTTCGGGCGGCCGTTCCCGAAGCTCTTGAAGCTCAAGCCCGGCGAGACGGCCGTGTTCTCGTGGATCGTCTACCGCTCGCGGGCGCAGCGCGACCAGGTGAACGCCAAGGTCATGGCGGACAAGCGGCTGCACAGCGTGATGAAGCCCGACGCGATGCCGTTCGACATGAAGAAGATGTCGATGGGCGGGTTCACGGTGGTGGTGGATGTGTAGGCGGCAAGTCCGTCATCCGCCCCGTCTTGCCGAAGGCGAGCCTCCGGCTCGACGGGGCCCCTTCTCCCGTCCCGGGAGAAAGGAAGAGCCCACTTTCCTCTCCCGGTACGGGAGAGGATGCCCGGCAGGGCAGATGAGGGCCTTTGCCACGCGCTACGGCTTGTGGCTGCCCCTCACCCCGACCCTCTCCCCGCAAGGGGAATTATAACCTTGACTGAACAGTCCTGACGCCCTATGTTGGTGCTCAGGAGATGAGACATGAGCACCACCGTTGATTTGACGAACCCGATTTTCACCGATGCTGACGCGGCGCGTAAGCACTTTGAGGCCATCCGCTGGCCTAATGGTTGCCAGTGCCCTTTCTGCTCTTCGCATGATCGCGTGGCGCCGCTCGGCGGCAAATCGATGGGGCCTGGATGGTACCATTGCAAGGATTGCCGCAAGAAGTTCACTGCGGCGGTCGGCACCATCTATGAGCGCTCGCACATTCCCCTGACCAAATGGCTTTTGGCTACGCACCTGATGTGCGCCAGCAAAAAGGGCATGAGCGCGCACCAGCTTCATCGGATGATCGGCCTTCCATACAAGACAGCATGGTTCATGGCTCATCGCATCCGCGAGGCCATGCGCGAATTGAACCCGACGCCGATTGGCGGCGGAGGCAAGACGATTGAAGCAGACGAAACGTACGTCGGTGGTAAGGAACGCAACAAACACCGCAGCAAACGCAACGCCGACAATATCGGCAGCGTCGGTAAAGAGGCGGTGTTTGCCTTGGTTGAGCGTGGGGGCAAGGTTCGCTCTCACCACATTCCGCATGTCACGGCTAAAACGCTGCGCCCTATCCTTGAAGCGCAGCTTACAGGTCACGCCGGAACCAGATTGATGACAGACGGCGAAGGCCAGTACCGCCTCGTCGCCGGTATGTTTGCAAGCCATGAAACGGTCAACCACGGCATCGGTGAGTACGTGCGGGGCGACGCCCATACGAACACAGTAGAGGGCTATTTCAGCCTGCTTAAGCGCGGCATTACCGGCGTCTATCATCATGTCAGCCCGCAGCATTTGAAGCGTTATCTTGCGGAGTTCGATTTCCGTTACAACGAAAGGTCGGCGCTGGATGTTTCCGACGCTGAGCGGGCCACTAAGGCGGTGGCGGGCGTTGTCGGCAAGCGTGTAACCTATCAACAGTCTCCTCGCAGACCGGACGGCGTTCCGGTCTAACGCTCACGGCCCGCGCGGTTCTTACCGCCCGCGCGACCCGCGGCAGCTTTCGTTTTCTTTCCTGGACGATGAGCGGGAGACTTAGGTTGCGGCGGAGTGCTTGCCATTCGCCGCACCACCTCGTCACGCCTCCTCGCCGCTTCTTCTGGACTGAACTGCTCGTCCGCCCCTGATCGAATTTTCGGCATTCATCTTCTCTCTGTCGCTATTGCAGATCGGATGAGTCATGCGGGCATTCTCGCTCGCTGAACTCCCCCTCTTGGAGCGTTCAACCTTGTGATCACCCGACATTCCATTCCTGTGCATGAGACCACCGCACAGTTCGCACCTAGGCGCCGCAGCCAGATTGGAAAGAAACGCCGCACTCTTGGCGCCCCGGCTCAGCTTTTTCCCAGGCGCACCTTTTTTGGCCTTGGCCTTATCATCCCGATCATCGTCGGCTAGGTGCGAGAACTCTCTAGTCAAACTCTTCCAGGCCTTATCAGCGTCCGGCTTTTCGGTGAGTATCTCCAGCGTGCGCTCGAAGAGGGTTATCATGGTGCCGCGCGTTCTGGCGCCACTACCCAAGGTGTGTGCCGCGGGCTTGACTAGGACTGGGTGATCAAGAATCAGTGTTTCAAATGCACCCCGAACACGCAAGAACTGGATTAGTTTCCCCCTCTTCTCCAAATCCAAGAACCAAGCAATCGCATTGAGCAAAGCCGCTTGCTGGAACGCTCCGGCTGCGGTGTAGAAATACAATGCCGGATGCAGTCCGAGCGACGGCGGCTGACTAGATAGAATCAACTGCAGCGTTCGCCGCACCTTCATCAAATATTTGACCGTATCCCGTCCGGTGTTGTCGTCGGGCAGTTCTGGTTCGTCGCGGGCACCTTTCCTTGTCGAGTCCGGCACCGGCAGAGAGTTGGTCAGGGCCACCAGATCGAAGGAGAGACGCAACAGGTCTGACCCATAACCAACACCGGCCAACGGAACGTCCAACGTCTTTACTGGCGTCTCAAGGGCGGGATGGAAGAGAAGTCTGTGTATGTCGGACGCTAGTTTTGGTGCGCGCTTCTTCGCCTCTTCATCAGAGAAATGGCGCCAATATTCATATCCAGTCCCGCCACGGGCTATCAGACGGCTGGCAACTGCGAGTGCCGATCTACTCGCCTTGAGTATGCGCACTTCGAGGTTGTCGATGACAGTTCCACCCTGATTAATGCGTATGAACGATTGGGCTGCCTCTCTCGGGCTCTTGCTGGTGATCCACTGAACCTGAATTTCCTTCAGTCCGAGGACCGAAACGTCATTTTCGTGCTTCGCCCACGGGCCTACAGCACTTTCGACCATCTCGGCGGTTTGCTCGTGCAGCGCCCTCTGCTGATCCGGAATTTTGCCTTGGAAGAAGGTTTGCGACACCTCTCCAGCGCCGTAATCGTTGCGCACCCACCCAACTAGTGCACTTAGGCGATGCGCTCCATCGACAACAAATATCTGACCACCGCTCTGCCAAAGAATGATGGCGGGGATGATGTCTGAATTTACGAAGGTCTTTATGAGCGTGACCACTTGAAGCGGCGTCCAGTTGACGGTCTCCCGCTGGAAGTCTGGCTTGCGCAACAGTTGGTAGATGAGGCCCGGCTTCAGGTCCGTAATGCGGATCGCGCGGGAGTCTGCGTGTGCTGTTTGAGTAACCTCAAACAGGTCGGCCCTCGGAATGAGAGCATCCAGGTTCACTTGGTTCTTGGAGGTGGCCATAGCGTCCCCTCTAGCAGCGACAAACTCGCTACTTAGAAGTGTAGGCCCCATTGGGCGTTCAGTCAAAGTGATGACTCCCCCCCGCAAGCGGGGAGAGGGAGTGTCTACTGCGTCGGTGGTTTGTGGCCGGTGGCGGCGTAGATGCGTTCGATGAGATCGCGGCCGACGCGGCCCGCCATCTCGTCGTGCACGGGCAGCAACGCGGCCATCCAGGCGGCGCGCTCCTCAGGCGTCGGCTCGTGAAAGGTGGTGCGCCCGCTCGCCCTCATCTCCTCGAGAGCGTGCTGGTTCTCCTCGAAGGCGAGCCGGTTGGCGACGGGCGTGGTCTCGGCGATGGCGCGCTCGAGACTTTGCCGGATATCGACCGGCAGCCCCATCCAGAACGTCTCGTTGGAGATGACCGCATAGCCGAGGTAGCCGTGATAGGTCAGCGTGGCGTGGCTCTGCACCTCGAACATTTTCTGGTTGTACATGTTGGCCGGCGTGTTCTCGGTGCCGTCGACCACACCCGACGAGAGCGCCTGGTAGGCCTCGGAGAACGCCAGCACCTGCGGCAGGCCGCCCAGAGCCCACATCTGAGCCTCGATCACCTTGGAGGCCTGGATGCGCATCTTGAGGCCCAGGACGTCGTCGGGGCCCAAGAGCGGCGCGTTGGCGGAGAGGATCTTGAAGCCGTTGTTCCAGTAGGCGAGGCCGATCAGCCTCTTCGCGCGCAGCATGGCGAGGAGGTCGCGGCCGACGTCACCCTCGGTGATCTTGGCGAGTTCGTCGTAGCCGGCGAAGATGTAGGGCAGGTCGAAAACCTCGAAGGCCCTGATGCCGAGCGGCCCGAACTTGGAGACCGAGGGCGCCAGCATCTGGACGGCGCCACGCTGCAGGGCCTCGAGCTCCTCCTTGTCCTTGTAGAGCTGCGAATTGGGGTAGAGCTCGATTTTGACGCGGCCCCCGGTGTAGCGCTCGGCAAGCGCCTTGAAGTGCTCCGCGGCGCGGCTCT
>JBFXEP010000132.1:0-7730 GCA_050179995.1 Hyphomicrobium sp. | reverse complement strand
GCGCCGACGCGGCGATCGTCGCCGGCCTCCTTGTTTTTAGCCACGCTGTACTCCTCTTGATGGCCGCATTGACAGCGGCGCAAGCACGAGATCGCGCCGGCGCCGTCGTCTAACTAACATTCAATGTGCGGAAAGCAAAACTAAAGCCCGGGCAGCACCAGCTTCCATCCGAGCGTGCCGGCGATGAAGAGGATGCCCTCGGCGAGTCCCTTGGCGGCTTGCGTCGCGGACCCGATCATCGACAGCTTGCCCCAGAGATCGGCGGCAGCCGACTTGAAGCCGCCCTCGTCCGGTTCGGGCGCCGTGATGGCCTGCTTGATGCGCGCGAGATCGGTGGCGAGCAACTGCACCTGCTGCTGTTGCAGCTTATGCGTATGGGCGATCTCGGCGATGAGCGACGTCATCACGTCGACGCGCTGGTTGAGCGCGAGCAGGATCTCTTGCGCAGGCGTGCCCGAGGCGATCACGTTGTTGGTCGTGACGTTGGAGCCGCTGCCCACGATCGAGAAATTGCTCGAACCCGAGATGGAGCCGATCGAGATCGAACCGCTGTCCTTGTCGCCCATCACGCCACCTTCTGACCGATCGCACCCGCCGCCCGCTGCACGAGCTGGCTCGCGTTGCTCACCGTCGAGCCCCCGCCGACGACGGCGAAGTTGCTCGCCCCGCTGATGCTGCCGATGTTGAGCGAGTTGTCCACCTTCGTGTTCACCCCGCCGTTGATGACCACCTGGGCTTGCCCGACCAGCACCGACACGTCGACCCCGGCTTCGCTGAGCGCCTCCGTGACCGCGTTGAACACGCGCTGGTCGATGGCCGAGAAGTATTGCGCGCCGTCGATGTGCTGGAAGTAGACGTGGTAGAACTTGGCCGCGATGAGCTCGCGCACGCTCGACCGGGCGCCGTAGTTGTAGGCCTGGTTGCGCACGATCTCCTTGGCGTCCTCGGCATCGGCCGGACGCGACAGGCGGAGGGCTTCGAGCGTCTGCCGCATCACGCCGCCGACGGCGTAGAGCACGGTGAGGGGGCTGCGCACGATGGCGCCGGCGAGCGTCGACAGCCAGCCGAGCGCGCCGCGATGGTGCAGCGTGTCGACCTTGCGGTACTTGATGTCGATCGGCGGCAGCACGAGCCGCGCCGTCTCGATGGAGAGCGACTGGCCGCGCTGCACGAGGCGCAGGAGATAGGAGAAGACGAGCTCCCCGTTCCAGTCCCGGATCACGTACCAGCGATAGCTGCGGGCGCGGGGGTCCGTGTAGTACCAGAAGTGCCCGAGCGTCTCGCCGTCGGTCTGCCGTCGCGGCGCCGACATCTTCTCAGGTTTGAGCGCCGGGATCTGAGCCAGCTCCGTGCCCGAGGCGAACAGCGTGAAGCGCATGTCCAGGTTCGGCATGTTGAGCATGTTCACGCTCTGGTCCACCTTGCGCAGAAGCTCGCCGATATGCACGGGCTTGATGCCCGAGTGGCTGTTGCCGGCGGCCAGAGTCGACACGGACGCCGCCAGGGTGACACTCGGTCGGTCGAGCTCGACCGCCACCTGCCATCCGCCGACTTGCTCGCCAAGGCCGACGAAGGGCGCACGCTTGCCGTAGCAGACGACATTGTCGGCCGCGCCGAAGAAATCCGCGTCGGGGTTGGGCTCGCCGCCGAGGAACGTCTGCCGGACCTGCGCCGGGTCATAGGCGTCGCGCAGGAACGGCGCGACGCGGCGCACGTCGCGAACCGCCTTGGCGATCAGCACGACCGCAAGCAGCGCGACACCGCCGAGGCTGAGGGTGGGCAGGCCCTCACCGAACAGCATGTAGGCCATGTAGGGATCGATCAGGCTGAAGACCCAGGGTGCCGACAGCAGTGCGGCCGCCAGGATGGCCCAGTCGTAGAAGCGATCCTCGCGCTCGAAGCGCTCGCAGGCCGCGACCACAAGCGGCAAATCGAGACCGAGCTCTGGCGCCTTGGCGCGGAAGCGATGCCGTGCCATGTCGATGATGCGGCGGCGGAAGCCCGAGCCTTCGAGCACCGCCGCGGCCAGCGCATAGCGGGTCGGATCGCCGCTCGCCTGCAGCTCGTCGCCGAACAGCTCCTGCGCTCGGCTTCGTCTCCACAGCCGGTACACGACGTAGCCGACAATGCCATAGAGGACGAATGTCCCTGCTCCTGAAAGGAGCGTCGTCAAGACAAATGGGTCCAAAATACCCCCCTACGTCCTCGCCCCGCCGCGAGCCGATAGCGGTGGATCGAGCATAGCCGAGATCGAAGGGCGAGCAAGGGAGGGCTTCTGTGTGGCGCACAAAATCCCGCGCCCGGAGGAGATCATTCCCCGATGGCATGCAGCACGATCTTTCGCTCATGCGGGCGGGTGCGGTGCTCGAACAGGAACAGGCCCTGCCAGGTGCCGAGCTGAAGCTCCGATCCCGTGATCGGGATCGTGATCGAGGTCTGCGTCAGCGCGCTCTTCACATGCGCCGGCATGTCGTCGGGTCCTTCGATCGTGTGCACGTAGAGGGGATCGCCCTCGGGCACGAGGCGGCGGAAGAACGCGAGGAGATCGCGCTCGACGTCCGGGTCCGCGTTCTCCTGGATGACGAGCGAGGCCGACGTGTGCCGGCAGTAGGCCGTGAGCTGCCCTGTCGTGATGCCGGAAGATCGCGCGAGCGCCTGCGCCGCCGCGCTGATCTCGTACAGCCCCTGGCCCGACGTGGTAACGGTGATTTCCTTTTGCGCCTGCCGCATCCTCACTCCGCGTGATTTCCCGCGCAGCATCCCTATATAGTAGGCCGATGAGCAGAGCATTCGTCAAAGAGCCCGATGGCAACGCCGCGTTCGATGAGCTTCCCGAGCGGCTGATTTCGCCCAACCCGAACCTGGTGACCGAGAGCGGGCTCGCCGGGATCGAGGCCGAGGTCGAGCGCCTGTCGCGCGCCTATGCCGAGGCGCAGGCCTCGGGCGACCGTGCGGCCCTGAACGTCGCCGCGCGCGATCTGCGCTACTGGACAGCGCGCCGCGCCTCGGCCGAGCTTGTGCCGGCGCCTGCCGAGACGGGGGAGATCCGCTTCGGCGCACGCGTCACCCTCGAGCGTCCCGACGGCCGCCGCCAGGAGTATCGCATCGTCGGCGAGGACGAGGCCGATCCCGCCAAGGGCACGCTGTCCTACGTCTCGCCGCTCGCCCGCGCGCTGCTCGGCAAATCCGTGGGCGACACGGTGCGCGTAGGCCCCGGCGAGATGGAAATACTCGAGATCGCCTAGGGGCCGCGCGCGTCTTGCCGGCCTCAGCCCGCCCGCAAAGCGCCACATACCAATGTTCATCCCCATGGGAGAGCGGCAGGCGCTTGCCGAGCGGCCCGCCGCCGCCTTAGAAAAGGGCGACGTGCACCCGGGGGTCAAGATGAGCGTATCGATGTGGCAGGCACCGCGAGCGGCATGGCAGCGTGGCCTATGGATCGCCGCAATGGCTGTCGCGGCCGCCATCGGCCTCGCCCATGCCGGTGACCGCTCGCCCGCGCTGGTCGAGGTCAAGATGGCCCTCGAAAGCATCACCAAGGCACAGCGCAGCGAGCTTTGGCGCCGCGTCGACGAGTATGCGACCGTCGATGCGCTGCTCGACTTCTGCGGCCGCAAGCTCAATCTGCAGCGGCGCACCTGGGCCGCCGTGAGCCCGTGCGTGGAAGTCACCTCGCTGCGCAAGGTCGCCTCCGTGTTCCGCAACAAAAAGGCCGAGTACATCAAGGCCTGGGAGACGGCTTTCGCCGACGCCGACAAGAAGAAGACCTTGTGCGACAGCCAGAAGCCGAAGCTCACCGAGTACACGCGCATCCTCGACGCTCACATCTCGGAGGCGCGCTCGATGTGCGACGCCTGCCTGTTCTGCTGAGCTCCGGCCGCTCGGAAAGCAACGCTGCGGCTTCCGCGCCACATTGGCTCCATGGTTTTCGATAGAGTGCAGACAAGGGGGTTGGCGATTCGCGCGCCAACGGTTGCACCTGGGGGACGCCACGCATGTCGTTGAAAGCTCTTCTGATCAACGCGCTTCTCGCGCTCGCCCTGCTCATGGGGGCGGTCCGCTCCGCCGAGGCGGCCTCGGCCTACGAGATCGACGCCGACGTCGACAACGCGCTCCAGCACTTTTACCGCACGGTCGGCGGCGCGCGCGAGCTCGTGCATGACGCGGCGGGCGTGCTCGTGTTCCCGTCCGTCGTCAAGGCCGGCATGGGCTTCGGCGGCGAGTACGGCGAGGGCGCCTTGCTCCGCGGCGGCCGCACCGAGGGGTACTACAACACCATCTCCGCGTCTGTCGGGTTCCAGCTCGGCGTGCAGGCGCGCACGGTGATCATCCTCTTCATGACCGAGGAGGCGCTGGAGAGCTTCCGCCGCAAGCACGGCTGGAAGGTCGGCGTCGATGGCTCGGTGGCGCTGATCACGGTCGGCGTGGGCGGCTCGGTCGACACCAACCAGATCAAGAAGCCGGTGATCGGCTTCATCCTCGATCAGAAGGGCCTCATGTACAATCTGACGCTCGAGGGCTCGAAGATCAGCCGCATCGATCGCTAGCTCCGATCGCCGCGCCGCCTACCAGGCGCGGCGTGAATCGGCAGCGCAAATAAAATCACAAGCTAGGCTGCGCGAGGTGCCCGAACGGACGGAGTGTTGGCTGGCCGCGCGGGCCGCGCCGGCATGTTCCCGTTGTCCATCTCGGGATCGTAAAGACGTGCGCAGCCGCGTCCGTCGCGCTTCGCGCGGTAGAGCGCGAGGTCCGCGCGCCCGAGCCACGCATCGATCGAGGCCGTCGACGGCGCTTGCAGCACGGCGGCCCCGATGCTGACGCTGACCTCGATCACGTAGCCTTCGAACGTCACCGAAGCCGTCAACGCCTTCTCGATCTTGGCCAGCAGCGCCGGCGCATCGTCGGGGCTCGCGAGCGGCGCTGTGACGCACGCGAACTCGTCGCCGCCGAGGCGCGCCGCGATGGCGATCTCGGGTGTGATGTCCTCGAGGCGTTCGGCGACCGCGCCGAGCACCGCGTCTCCGGCCGCATGCCCGAGCGTGTCGTTGATGGACTTGAAATGGTCGCAGTCGATGAGCAGCACCGCGCGCGTGGCGCGGGTCCCATCCCGCGACGACACGATGTCCGCGAACACGCGCATGAACCAGCCGCGATTGGCGAGGCCGGTCGCCGTGTCGTGGCGCGACGCGTAGAGCGCCGCCTGCTCGCCCTCGACGAGCCGATGCATCATGCGGTGGATCAGCACCGCGGCGAGCGTCGTGAGGAGGCCGACGAGGCCGAGCGATACGGCGATGGCGGGCAGCGCCGCCTTGAGGATTGCATTGCCCGGCGCCGCGAAGTCCCAGGTGAGATGCGTCACGGCGTTGCCTTTGGCATCCCTGACCACATGCAGCGGCGCGCCGGATGAGCTCGCCTCCGCCGGCGAAGCGTGATCGAGCCCCGACACGTGCGCGATCGCCCCGAGCTTTCCAAGCAGCGCCGGTGTCATGAATTGCACGCCGACGAGGAGCGTCGGCTCCTTCGGCAGGTCGAGGGTGTCGTTGGCCGGGCCGAACGGGGCCACCGTCACCAAGGCTGGCCGCCCGTCCACCCTGATCATGTCGCTGACATAGATGCCGTCGCTTTCGGTCGCGGGATGCGCCCCGCCGAGACCGACGCCGACCGCCCGCGCCGTCTGATAGAGCGTGCGCGCCCTCTCCATCGGGCTGGCCGTCGCGGAGAGAACGCCCGCGACGGAGTCGGCCGGGGGCTCGCCATGCACATCGCTCGAGTAGATCACCGTGTTGTGCGGCGCCACGACCAGGATGTGCAAGCCGCCCTGCGCCTTCATGGCCTGCGACCCGAAGGTCTCCACCATCCAGTCCGGCCGCTTGGCGAGCACGACGTTGCGGAACGCGTCATCGCGCACGGCTTGCGACATCATCTCCGCGGCATGCAGATCGCCGAGCACCTTGAGCCCGCGCTCGACCGCCGCCCGCTCGCGCTCGAGCGCGACCTCGTTGACCCGCGCGATCACCGAAAGGGCGTCCCTGCCGAGCAAAAGAACGGCGACCACCGCCGGCACGATCATGGCGAGCGCGACCCAGCCGGCCAGCCGGAAACTCTGAGACACGGGCAGTTGGGACGGCAAAGGGTTCCCCGCAGTCATACAAATGAAGATAGCTAGACTACGGATGATCTGTTGCGGGACGCAGAAGACGCCCCATCGATTGCCAGCAATAGGCGCAAGGAATTGTTCACCAAAATCCCGGCGCGGCAGCCGCATTGCGAGGCAAGCCACAAGCTGCGAAACTGGGCCCGGACGACATCGAGTCCGATATCGAGTCCCAGAGGGTAGCCGGGAGGATCGCCATGCGAGCCTGCATCATGAGAGCCCGTAGTCTGACTGCAAGCGCCCTGATCGCCGCCATCGCGGCCGCATCCGCCCCCGCCGCGGCGGGGCCGTCCACCTCACGCCAAGCCGCCGGCGGTCCCCCGCTCAAGGACTGCACGCGCATGAACGGTCGCGTCGGCTATTACGCCAACCCCTGGTGCAGCCCCGCCGAGCAGGCGCGCTGGGACCGCTGGGACGCGCGCCGCTTCCTGAAAAGGTGAAGCAGCAGGCGGCGCTCACCCGCCCTTGATGTAGGTGCCGAGCAGCGTCGCCTCCGCCAGCACGTGGCCCTGCATCGCCGCCTCGACCTGGGCTTTGCGGGGCGACGCGAGGCCCTTGAGGCGCACGTCGAGCGCATAGAGCTTGTGGAAATAGCGATGCCGCCCGATCGGCGGGCAGGGCCCGCCGTAGCCCGTGCGGCCCCAGTCGTTGAGCCCGTTCTCGGTGCCCATCGGCAGCGCGCTCGGGGTCACGGCTTCCTTGAGGCCCTGCACCTCCGGCGGCAGGTTGAACAGCACCCAATGCACCCAGATCCGCTGCGGCTTTGCGGGGTCGGGCGCATCCGGGTCGTCGACGATGAGGACGAGGCTCTTGCTCCCGGCCGGAACGCCGCTCCAGGCCAGCGGCGGCGAGATATCGCGGCCCTCGCAGGTATACGCGCTCGGAATGGCGCCGCTATCGGCGAAGGCCGTCGAGGTGATCACGAGCGTCATGGCATCTCTCCGTGGTCTTGGCAGGCGAGGGGACCCTAGCAGATGTCCGTCGATCCGCCTGCGTCAGGGTGACGTCACGGGCGCCCTGGTGCTCGTGCCCTGACCGCGTATTCTGGGGCGGCGCCGATCGGCGGGGGAACGCGGGGGAGATACGCATGAGCCTGCAGCTGCAGAGCCTTCTTGGCCTGCTGGTCCTGCCTTTGCTGGCATGGGTGATGTCCGAGCAGCGCGGCGCCATCCAGGGCCTGCGGCTCGTGCGCGTCGCCGTGGCCGGCATCGGCCTCCAGCTTGCCATCGCCGCCGTCATGCTGACGGTGCCAGCTTCGCGCGTCGCCTTCGACTGGGCGGCGCAATTGGTGACGGCGCTCCAGGGGGCGACCAACGCCGGCACCCGTCTCGTGTTCGGCTACCTCGCGGGCGCCCCGGCGCCATTCGACGCCATCCGTCCCGAGAACGGCTTCGTGCTGGCGCTCGAGGCGCTTCCCCTGGTGCTCCTGATCAGCGCCCTGTCGCGGCTTCTCTATCACTGGGGCGTGCTGCAGCGGATCGTGGCCGCCATCGGCTGGGTGCTCGAGCGCGCGTTCTCTCTGACCGGCCCGGTCGGCACCTCGGCCGCCGCCAACATCTTCGTCGGCATGGTCGAG
>JBFXEP010000131.1:0-7769 GCA_050179995.1 Hyphomicrobium sp. | reverse complement strand
GATTGACGTTCGACTGCTCCATGAAGCCCTGCAGCACGCCGACGCGGCTGAAGTCGAGCGCCGGCTCGGCCGCCACGTCGGGCAGCACGCCGGAGTTGTCGAAGCGCGTGAGATTGGCCTCGGGCGGAATGGTGAAGAGGCCGACGGCGCCGGCGCGCGTCGCGCCCTGGGTGATGGTGCCGTCGCTGGCGATGTTCGGCTTGCCGCCCACGGGATTGAGCTGGATCGGCGCGCCGCCGACGTCGAGGACGGGATAGCCGTTGACTGTGCGCAAGTCGCCTTCGGGCGTCATCATCATGCGGCCGTCGCGGGTGTAGACGGGTCCGTTCGGGCCCTGGAAGGCGAGCCAGGCGTCGCCGCTGACGGCGACATCGAATGGGTTGTCGGTGCGCACGACCTCGCCGGCCTGGCGCGAGATGTAGGTCGAGCCGGCGGAGACGAACGCGGTCGGATCGTCCGTCTTCTCCGACAGGAGCTCGTCGAACTTGATCTCCTCGGCGCGGAACCCGGCCGTGGTCGCGTTGGCGACGTTGTGGGCCAGCGTTTCGAGACGGCGCATCATGGCCATCTGGCCCGACAGCGATACGTAGAGGCTTGGCTGCATCAGCGGCTCCGGCGTTTCGACGGCTGGGTGGGGTCCGCTGCTTCGACAGGCGCCCGCGTGGGGTAAACTCCCGATTCGCGGTGCATCGGCGCGGGGTCTCAGGCGTCTGGCCCCCATAGTGCTGGGGGCGCCTTGTCTCAGGCTGACGTCGCTTCGTTCTGCAACCGGATCGTCGTGCGATCAGGCTCGCGCAAGGAGGGCACCTTTTAGTAGGGCGTTGACAATCTGCAACGCGAGGCGCGCTCGTGACGATCATTCTCGGCCTAGTCGTAATGCTCGGCTGTATGCTCGGCGGCTTCATGGCCATGGGCGGGCACGTGGAGGTGCTCTGGCAGCCGTGGGAGTTCGTCATCATCCTCGGCACCTCGCTCGGCACCTTCATCATCGGCAATCCGATGAAGGTGATCAAGGATACCGGCAAGGCCTTCGGGGAGGCGTTCGGCCACACGGCGCCTACGGCGCGGCACTATCTCGATGTCATGGGGCTGCTCTACTCGCTCATGCGCGAGCTCAGAAGCAAGCCGCGCAACGAGGTGGAGAAGCACATCGATCTTCCGGGCGAGTCGCCGATCTTCCAGAAGTTCACCTCCGTGCTCAAGAACAAGGACCTCACGACCTTCATCTGCGACTACTGCCGCCTCATCATCATCGGCAATGCGCGCACGCACGAGGTCGAGGCGCTGATGGACGAGGAGATCCAGACGCTGCGGCACGACAAGCTCAAGTCCTATCACGCCATCACCAACATCGCGGACGGCCTGCCCGCCATCGGCATCATCGCTGCCGTGCTCGGCGTGGTGAAGGCCATGTCCGCCATCACGGAGCCGCCCGAGGTGCTCGGGCATCTCATCGGCGCGGCGCTGGTCGGAACGTTCGCCGGCATCTTCTTCTCCTACGGCGTGTTCGGACCCATCGCGTCCAAGGTCAAAGCCGGGCGCGAGAAGCAGATGCGCCTCTACATCGTCTCCAAGCAGACGCTGCTCGCCTTCATGAACGGGGCGATGCCGCAGGTCGCCGTCGAGTATGGCCGCAAGACGATCTCGGCCTACGAGCGGCCGACGATCGACGAGGTGGAGGCGGAGACGGTCGGCGGCGGCGCGGGCGGCGGAGAAGCCAAGAAAGCAGCCTAGAGCGCGATGGTTTTGATCGAATCACCATCGCGCTCTAGGTTTTTGATGGGACCGATGATTCACGCGTCGCCCTGATAGGGTCCAAAGCGATCATGGTCCAGGCTGGCGTTCCACAGCAGTAGCGACAAGCGTTCAACCCAAATCGAGCCAGGTCACCCGCGATGAGCCAAGATGATTTCCGTCCTGCTTCGGCCGAGCTGCAGACGATCGGCGAGCCGGCCCAGGGGGAGGCTGCCGCAGCCGGCCAGAAGCCCCGGCATCTGGAAACCGTTCTGCAGATCCCCGTGTCGGTCAAGGTCGTGCTCGGCTCGGCAACCATGCCGGTCGCAAGCGTGCTGAAGCTCGGCCGCGGCGCCGTGGTGCCGCTCGACCGCAAGGTGGGAGAGCCGGTCGACGTGGTGGTCAACGGCCGCATCATCGCCCGCGGCGAGGTGGTCGTGCTCGACGAGGACAACTCCCGCTTCGGCGTGTCGCTGACGGAGGTCATCGGAGCCGCGGCGCCGACGCGCGTGGCCTAGGCTCCACCTCGTCGCTCTCGCTCTCTCAGCCTTAGGTCGTGGTCTTCTGAGCAGGTCCGGTCGCGATGGCAGACGCACCCGACAAAGAGAGTAAAACAGAAGAGGCAACAGAGAAGAAAGTCCGGGACTCGGTCGACAAGGGCCAAGTCCCGCACTCGCGCGAGGCCGCCACCTTCGCTTCGATGCTGGCGATCCTGATCGCCGTCGTGTTCCTGCTCTCCGACAACGTCGTGCAGCTCCGCTTCACGCTCGAGGGCTTCATCGACCATCCCGAGAGCATTCTACTCGCCAACGGCGCCGATGCGACGGCGATCCTGATGGTGGTGTTTCTCGAAGGCGCGAAGGTGGTGGCGCCCATCGTCGTCGTCTTCATGGTCGCAGGCATCGCCGGGTCGGCGCTGCAGAATCAGCCGCAGTTCGTCGTCGACCGCATCGAGCCCAAGCTCGAGCGCATCTCGATCACCAAGGGCTGGAGCCGCATCTTCGGCCTGCAGGGGCAGGTCGAGTTCCTGAAGAGCCTGTTCAAGCTGTCGACCGTCGCCGTCGCCGGCTACATCGCGCTCGGCGGGTCTTATCGCGACATCCTGAATGCGCTCTTTATGGAGCCCTCGGCCCTGCCGCAGCTCATGCAGGACTTGAGCGTCCGGTTCCTGTCGGCGGTGGTCGCTGCCACGGCGGTGCTGGTCGGCGCGGACCTCGCGTGGAGCCACTTCTCGTGGCGGCGCGACCTGCGCATGACGAAACAGGAGGTCAAGGACGAGCATAAGCAGATGGAAGGCGATCCGCTCGTCAAGATGCGCTTGAGGTCGCTGCAACGCGACCGCTCACGGCGGCGCATGATGGCCGCCGTGCCGAAGGCGACGCTGATCGTTGCAAATCCCACGCATTACTCCGTGGCGCTGCGCTATGTGCGCGAGGAGGGCGGCGCGCCGGTGGTCGTGGCCAAGGGCAAGGACCTGATTGCGCTTAAGATCCGCATGATCGCCGAGGAGAATGGAATACCGGTCTACGAGGACCGTTCTCTAGCACGTTCGCTCTACGCAAGCGTCGAGGTGGATAAGATGATTCCGCCGGAGTTCTACAAGGCCGTCGCGGGAATCATCCTGTTCCTCGCCCAGCGGGGGCAGCAGGCGCGCCCAGGCCACTCGAGGACCTAGACCATGTTCAAGCAGGGCAACGATTATTCCCGCGAGCGAGAAAAGGCGCTGGCCGACGGCATGCGCGACGTGGCGTCCGAGCTCAGGCTGATCGATCCCGCGGATTTCATCGCTTTCATCCGCACGGAGCAATTCGGCAACCTGCGCAACCTGGTCAACTCCTCGACGGAGATGTTCTTCAAGCCCGGCACGGTGACGTTCGGTCTCTCGGGGGAGGTGGATCTGCCGTGGGGCGCCGCGCCTTGCATCTGCCTCGACATGGAGTTCCACCACCTCAACGTCTCGGCGTATTTCCGGCTCGTGCTGAGGTCGCTGCAGGCGGCGATCGAGATCAGCTACGTCTCGTTCGAGGGCGGCTCGTCGGACCCGGACAAGAACACGGCGCGCCTTATCGAGGCGATCGAGGACGCGCGCATCGCACCCGTGAAGCGCAGCCGCTCGCGCGCTCATTCGGCCGACGACGCGACCCGCGAGTCGCGGATCTAGTGCAGCCGGAACTCGGTGCCGACGAGGCGCAGCTCGCAGGGCTTGATGAGGCCCGCGTGAGCGACCAGCACCTGATGCAGCTTGCCCTCGAGGTTACGCGACCAGAACTCGAGGAAGCCCGTGAGCTTCGGAAAGCGCGGGTGCAAGTCGTAGTCCTGCCAGATGTAGCTCTGCATCACGGAGGGATGGTCGGGTAGGCGGTAGATGATCTCGGCGGTGGTCAGGCTGTAGCCCGCGAGCATGCGGGTGAAGTCGGCATCTCTCGTGGTCAATGGTCGCTCCCGGGGTTGCCAGGTTCACGCGACGAGTGTACGACACGCTTCGAAAATTTCAATATTATGCATGTGAATCATGGCGTTAGCAGCAATTGCGTCAGCTTGCTAACAGTCTGCATGGTCGTTCGGCACGGGTATCCGTAATACTGCTCAAAGCGCAATCGGAGTGTCCTCCATGCTGGCCGCCGCGCTGACGAGCTTCACGACCTTCTTCGCCACCATCGGTCCCATCGAGGCGGCCGTGATCTTCGCCACGCTGACGCCCGGCATGGCGTATCCGGAGCGGCGGCGAATCGCGCTCCGGGCGACGCTGATCGCGAGCACGATCCTGGCCGGCTCGACGCTGGCCGGCGGTCCGCTGTTGAGGCAACTCGGCGTCGGCATTCCGGCGCTGCAGACGGCGGGCGGCATCATCCTGCTCGTCATCGCGCTCGACATGGTGTTCGCGAGGCCGACGAGCGCGTTCAAGCTCACGCCATCGGAAGGGGCGGAGGCGCAGCGCAAGGACGACCTCGCCGTGTTCCCGCTCGCGACGCCCCTGCTCGCCGGTCCAGGCGCGATGAGCGCCGGCATCCTGCTCGCCGCCAACGCGCATGGCGATCCGCTCGAGCTTGCCGTGACGGTGGCGGTGCTGGCGGCCGTGATGGGGATGACGCTCGCGCTCCTGCTCGCGGCGCACGAGCTCACGCGGTTTCTCGGCGTGACGGCACAACGCGTGCTGATGCGGGTGTTCGGCATCCTGCTCGCAGCAATCGCCGTGCAGGCGCTGTTCAACGGCATCGGAGCGAGCGGATTGGTCGGGCTGCCCCGATAGCGGCGCGGCGCGGACGCGTTAACACTTTAGGCGAGCACCGCTTTCCCTTCCGGTGCGCCGGCAACCACAAGCCTCGTGCAAGATTGAAGACCTAAAACCGATGGAGGCACAAAGCGGACCTCAGCCTCCATGGATCCCGTCAACTTCTTCTCGCTCGCCTCGCAGCAGAACCGCTGGCTCTCCGTACGCCAGTCGGTCATTGCGCAGAACGTGGCGAATGCGAACACTCCGGGCTTCAAGGCGCTCGACGTCGAGCCGTTCGAGGCCGTGCTCAACGCCACGGGCGTCGAGATGCGCAAGACGCAGCCCACCCATCTCTCCCCGACCGGCGCCGCGGGAAGCGATGCGGAGACCGAGGAGAACGCCAAGTGGCAGGTCGTGCACTCGGGCAACAGCGTGAGCCTCGAGGAGCAGATGCTCAAGGCGGGTGAGGTGTCCGGCGCCTATGCGCGCAACACCAGCGTGGTCAAGACCTTCCATCGCATGCTTCTGGCATCGTCGCGGGGATAGTCCATGGCCGATCCGATGCAGGTTGCGATCAAGGTGGCCGCCTCGGGGCTCGAGGCGCAGTCGCGGCGCATGCTGGTCGTCTCGGAAAACCTGGCCAACGCCTCGTCCACGGGCAGCACGCCGGGCGCGCTTCCCTATACGCGCAAGACGGTGAGCTTCGAATCGGCAATGGACGAAGTAACGGGCGCGAATCTCGTGCATGTCGACCGTGTCGATACAGATAAGAAGCCCTATCGCATCGAGTACGATCCG
Organism: Hyphomicrobium sp.; assembly: GCA_050179995.1. Taxonomy (GTDB): domain Bacteria; phylum Pseudomonadota; class Alphaproteobacteria; order Rhizobiales; family Hyphomicrobiaceae; genus Hyphomicrobium_C. The sequence continues at coordinate 2,023 of JBFXEP010000131.1, read as the reverse complement.
AGCCACCCGGCGGCGGATGCGGACGGCAACGTCAAGCTTCCCAACGTGGACATGCTGGTCGAGCTGGCGGACATGCGCGAATCGAACCGCTCGTATGAAGCCAACTTGCAGGTCGTGAAGCAGGCGCGGTCGCTCATCTCGATGACGATCGATCTTCTCAGGAGCTCGTGATGCTGGACGGAGTGGGCAAGCTTTCGCCGTACGGCGGCGTCTCCGGGCTCAACAGCGCGCAGGGCATGGCGCAGCCGGCGCCGGTCGCCTCCGGCCCGAACCCGGTCAAGACCGAGCCGCTGCCGACCGACTTCGGCGCCGTGATCGGCAACATGACGCTGGAAGCGATCAGCACGCTGAAGCAGGGCGAGCAGACGGCGGTCGCGGGCGTGCGCGGTCAAGCCACGACGCAGCAGGTGGTGGAAGCGGTGATGGCCTCCGAGCAGACGCTGCAGGCCGGCATCGCCATCCGCGACAAGGTGGTATCCGCCTATCTCGAAATCAGCCGCATGACCATCTAGGCCTCGCGGAGTCAGTCAGGACAGGTCCATGAGAGCGCTTTCGATCGCTGCGACGGGTATGAACGCGCAGCAGACCAATCTCGAGGTGATCGCGAACAACATCGCGAACATCAACACGACCGGCTTCAAGCGGGCGCGCGCGGAGTTCACGGACCTTCTCTATCAGGCGGAGCGCGCGCTCGGCGCGCCGGCCAGGGGCGGGCAGGGCAACGTGCCGGAAGGGGCGTACGTGGGCCTCGGCGTGCGCACGGCCGCCATCCGCAACCTGCACCAGCAGGGCTCGCTTGCGCAGACCACCAACAAGCTCGACCTGGCGCTCAACGGCCGCGGCTGGTTCCAGATCACGGGCGCCGACGGAGAGACCTTCTATACGCGCGATGGCGCCTTCAACAAGAACGACCAGGGCGTGATCGTCACCCTCGACGGCTACGAGGTGCAGCCGACGATGACGGTACCGACCGATGCCACCGATATCACGATCAACGAGACGGGCGAGGTCTACGCCACCATTCCGAACCAGGTCGAGCCGCAGCTGGTCGGACAGATCACGCTCGCGAGCTTCGTCAACGACGCGGGACTCGAGCCGATGGGCGGCAACCTCTACCGGCAGACGGAGTCGTCGGGCGATCCGGTAACCGGCGTGCCCGGCGATCCCGGCTTTGCGCGCATCCATCAGGGCTATCTCGAGAACTCGAACGTGGATGCGGTGAAGGAGATCACGCAGCTCATCTCGGCGCAGCGCGCCTATGAGATGAACTCGAAGGTCATCCAGACGGTCGATGCGATGTACGGCACGGTCGCCAACAACATGCGGTAAGCGAGAGAGGAGCGTTTGGCCGATGGCGCGTGGACAGGGTCCCGTCAGACAGAGACTACGGGGCTCGCTTGCGCGATTGGCCCTGGCGATGCTGGTCGCCTGCTCGCTCGTCCTCTCGCTCGCGCCGGCCGCGCTGGCGCAGGTGGTGCTCCCCGTGCCGCGCGTCACCGTCTATCCGGGCGACGTCATCACCGACGCCATGCTGATCGACAAATCCTTCCGCGGGCCGGACTTCGAGGGACCGGGGTACGCGCGGACGCGCGAGGCGCTCATCGGCAAGGTGGCACGCTCGACGCTGCTGCCCAATCTGCCGGTTTCAATGAGCGGACTGCGCGAGCCGTTCGCCGTGCAGCAGGGCCAGGCGGCGACGGTGTTCTTCCAGTCGGGCGCGCTCATCATCACGACGACTGCGGTGTCGCTGCAATCCGCCTCGGTGGGCGAGGTGATCAGCCTGCGCAACACGGACAGCGGAACAACCATCCGCGGCATCGTGCAGGCGGACGGCACGGTACGGGTGGGCCAGCCATGACCCGCCTCCTTGCGATCCTTGTGCTGATCTCGATGGTCCTCAGCCTGCCGGCGTTCGCGGGCAGCAGCTCGGGCGTGCGCATCAAGGACATCACCGCCGTGCAGGGCGTGCGCGCCAACCAGCTCGTCGGCTATGGCCTCGTCGTCGGCCTCAACGGCAGCGGCG
>JBFXEP010000130.1:1477-7793 GCA_050179995.1 Hyphomicrobium sp. | reverse complement strand
TCCGGCGCATTCCAGCTCTTGCCCGCCTGGACCTTCGAGTTCTTGGGAAGGGTGAGCTGAACCATGGCGGCCGGCGACCTCTTGTGCTGGAAGAAGGTAAAAAAGCGTCTCGTGTTTCATGAGGCGGAGATCGAGGGCTGTCAACGATCAGGCGACCGAGCCGCCCGCGATTCAACGACCCGCCGGCTCGGCCACGATCGCTTCCGGCCCTGGATGCTCCGGTCGTCATGCCTGAGGCCTGCCTGAGGCACGCGCCACCGGCCTGGCGCGGCGTGAATCATCGCTTTCATCAAAAGCCTAGAGCGCGATCGCGAACTGACCGCGCTCACGTGAGGCGGCCATGGAGGACTTCGAGAGGGGGTGCCTTTTTGGGCCTTGAGACGGGCGTGTTGCCTATGCGAGCGGCGCCCCGGATGCCACCTGCAACGTCCGTTCCCCTACCGGTAACCCTGTCGATTGTGCCAGCTGCAAAAATAGACAATTGCCATTTAGTTTCAGCATATTAAATTGTCATAATTCCGAAGCGTCCGGCGGCTAGAAGAAAGCCGCCGGGGCGAGGGGCCCTGGGTGGGGCGTCGGCAGAGGGCCGCGTCCGTCGCGTACCCCCGAGACATAGGAGATTGGCGTGAACACCAAGTTCATCGCATACACGGCAGCCGCCGCTATCAGCATGGCTGCCTTTACGGGAGCGGCAATTGCCCGCGACCAGATCCGCATCGTCGGGTCCTCGACGGTGTATCCGTTTACGACCGCTGTTGCCGAGCAGTTCGGCAAGACCGGCGGCAAGACCCCGGTCGTCGAGAGCACCGGCACCGGCGGCGGCATGAAGCTGTTCTGCGCTGGCGTCGGCGAGTCGCACCCCGATGTCGCCAACGCCTCGCGCGCCATCAAGAAGAGCGAGTTCGAGGATTGCCAGAAGAACGGCGTCACCGACATCGTCGAAGTCAAGGTCGGCATCGACGGCCTTGTTCTTGCCAACTCGAAGGCCGGCCCCGACCTGAACCTCACGCAGGAGCAGGTTTTCCTCGCCCTTGCGAAGGAAATTCCGGGTCCGGACGGCAAGCTTGTCGCCAACCCGCACAAGACCTGGAAGGACGTCGACCCGTCGCTCCCGGACGAGAAGATCGAGGTTCTCGGCCCCCCGCCGACCTCTGGCACGCGTGACAGCTTCCTCGAGCTCGTCATGGAAGTCGGCGCGGTGAAGATCCCCGCCATCAAGGCCATCAAGGACGAGGACAAGGCCAACAAGACCAAGAACTTTGACAAGGTCTGGAAGTCGATCCGCGAGGACGGCGCCTACATCGACGCTGGCGAGAACGACAACCTGATCGTTCAGAAGCTCGATGCCAACCCCAAGGCCGTTGGCATCTTCGGCTACTCGTTCCTCGAGGAGAACACCTCGAAGATCAAGGGCGCCAAGATCGCTGGCGTTGCTCCCGACTATGACACGATTTCGGGCGGCACCTATCCCGTTGCCCGGCCGCTCTTCATCTACGTGAAGAAGCAGCATGTCGGCGTGATCCCCGGCCTCAAGGAATTCGTAGCCGAGTACGTCTCTTCCAAGGCCATGGGTGAGGACGGCTACCTCCCGAAGAAGGGTCTCGTGCCGCTGCCGAAGGCTGATGCCGAAGCCGCTGCCAAGGCCGGAGTCGATCTCACTGTGATCTCCGGTCCGTCGTCCTAAGTCAAAATTGGCTGGGCTCTACGGCAACGCAAAGCCCGGCCAAGATCTTGGAGGTGGAGATAAAAGTCTCCACCTCCTTTCGCACCTCAAAACTTGTGCAGATAGCTTCGAGGCACCCGGCACATGTCCGCGATTTACTTTCTCGCCATTGCCGTCCTGTCGGTGGCCGCCTTCATCTATGGTCGCCGGAGAGGCTCGGCTTTCCGCGCAGCCGGGCCCGATGTTCATTCGCTTCCGTCCTATCACGGCTGGTTTGCGGCCATCGCGGTCGCTGCGCCGATGCTCATCCTGTTCTGTATCTGGAGCCCGATCGCGCCGAGAATCATAGAGGCGGAGGCTCTATCTCGCCTTCCCGCCGCGATGCAGCCGACCGACGCGCTATCGCACGCGGCCCTTCTCCGGGAAATCTCGAACACGCTTGCCGGCGGCGCTCTGGCGCAAAACGTCAAACCAGAGATCCAGGAGGCGGCGCACACTTGGCAATCTCTCGCTGCCGTCAGCGACTATGCCCGGTTGGGTGTAGGTCTTTTGCTTGCCATCATGGGCTTCGGATGGGCCGCGTCCCGTCTCGGCAGGAATTTCCGTGCCAGGAACAATGTCGAGCGCACGGTACAGGTTCTGCTGGTGCTGTGCTCGGTGGTCGCCATATTGACCACGCTCGGCATCGTCTTCTCGGTGTTGTTCGAAACGCTGCGTTTCTTCGGCAAGTACCCGTGGAACGAGTTCCTGTTCGGTCTGCAATGGTCGCCCCAGATCGCCATGCGCTCGGATCAGGTCGGACAGTCCGGCGCGTTTGGCTTTGTGCCGCTCTTCGTTGGCACCATGCTCATCATGTTCATCGCCATGCTCGTGGCGGTGCCCGTTGGCCTCTTCTGCGCCATCTACATGGCTGAGTATGCAACACCCCGTTTCCGCGCGACGGCTAAGCCCATCCTCGAGATTCTGGCTGGAGTGCCCACCGTCGTCTTTGGGTTCTTTGCCGCGCTAACCGTCGCTCCGTTTATTCGCGGCCTTGGCGCCGATCTCGGATTGGATGTCGCCTCTGAATCGGCTCTCGCCGCGGGCTTTGTCATGGGCATCATGATCATCCCCTTCGTATCGTCGCTCTCGGATGACGTGATCAACGCCGTGCCTCAATCGCTGCGCGATGGAGCCTACGCATTGGGCGCCACCAAATCCGAGACAATCAAGAAGGTCGTTCTGCCGGCCGCGCTGCCCGGCATCGTTTCCGCAGTTATGCTCGCCATCTCGCGTGCGGTCGGCGAGACGATGATTGTCGTCATGGCCGCTGGCCTGGCCGGCAACCTAACCTTCAACCCGCTTGATGCCGTCACCACCATTACGGTGCAGATCAAGACGCTCCTGGTCGGCGATCAGGAATTCGATAGCGTCAAGACCCTTTCTGCGTTCGCGTTGGGCTTTGTGCTCTTCTTCTTCACCCTGATGCTGAACGTTATCGCTCTGAAGATTGTCCAGAGGTACCGGGAGCAATATGACTGATATCCTTTCCAGTCCCGCAGCGGCCAGATCCCTCCAAAGACGCATTGACGTCAATTCGGACAGTGCGGTTCGCCGGGTGAAGGGGCGGTATCGCGCAGAATCCCGTTTTCGCGCCTATGGCGTAGGGGCAATCTGCTTTGCTGCGCTTTTCCTGGTCATCTTGCTTACGGACATCATACTCAAGGCCGTTCCTGCCTTCACGCAGGTGAGGCTTAAGCTCGACCTGCCTGTGTCGGCAGAGCACGTGGCCCCTGACAAGGTTGCCGCCGGCGACTTCGATGCCGTTGTTCGCGACGGTTTGCGCGCGATCTTTCCTCAAGTCACCACGCGCGCTGATAAGAAGGCATTGTCGAACATTCTTTCTTCCGGAGCGGCCGATTATCTCCGGATTGCGGTTGTCAACGATCCTTCCTTGATTGGCAGGTCGGTGACGGTGCCGGTTTTGTTGGCTTCCGATGCGGACCTCTACCTGAAGGGCATCACCACCGCGAGAACCTCGCGTGCCGGCGAGGCCGCTGCCACGGTGTCGGGCACCACTGATGCCGTTACGATCTCTACACCCTCGGCAAGTTTTTCCGACGAGCTTGAGTTGTTGAAGAAGGCTTCGGCCGAAGTGAGCGCTTCGCTCGACAGCGATATCGAGATTCTCTCCCTCAACGCGCAATCGATCGGCGCTGACATCAAGGCGGCGGAAGAGCGGCTTTCGGCAGCGCGAGCCTCCAACGACGCCCAGAGCGTTGCGGAGCTCGAGGCCAAAGTTGCGACCTTTAAATCCTCGAAGGACGGCATTGAACAGCGGCTGGAACAGGATCGCGCCATCGCGACGGCCCTCACAAAGCTTAAGGGCGAGACAGGAAGCTCCGGGACGCTCGATAGCAAGATGCCTTCGGTCCTGGTATCGATCAACGGCGGCATCGTAAAGGCGACGAGCGTTACGCCGGATCGCTTGGAAGGCAACGTTCTTGTCCCCCTCACCTCGACCGATAGCGCAGCGCCGGGCACATGGCGGACGATTCTTGTCGAGAAGCCCGAGGACAGCCGCAAGATCGACGATCACGAAATCGCTTTCCTCGAAAAATTGAGCGAGGCGGGATCCACTGAGCGGGTTGCCAACTTCGCCTTCCTATCAAACGGGGACAGCCGCGAGCCGGAGTTGGCGGGTATCCTGGGATCGCTCACCGGATCCGCCTTTACGATGCTAGTGACTCTCCTGCTCTGTCTGCCGATCGGCGTCGGCGCTGCCATCTATCTCGAGGAGTTCGCGCCAAAGAACCGATTGACGGAAATCATTGAGGTCAACATCAACAACCTCGCCGCCGTGCCGTCGATCGTCTTTGGCCTTCTCGGCCTGGCGATGTTCTTGAACTTCTTCGGCATGCCGCGCTCCTCGCCGCTTGTCGGCGGTCTCGTCTTGGCTCTGCTCGTGTTGCCGACCATCATCATCGCCAGCCGTGCCGCCCTCAAGGCGGTGCCGCCGTCGATCCGCGAGGCGGCCTTGGGCATTGGGGCGTCAAAGCAGCAGGCAATCTTTCACCATGTGCTGCCGCTCGCCATGCCCGGGGTTCTGACAGGCACCATCATCGGCATGGCCCACGCATTGGGGGAATCGGCGCCACTTCTGATGATCGGCATGATCGCTTTCATCGTTGATGTGCCGACCCATGTCACCGACGCGGCCACGGTGTTGCCGGTTCAGATCTTCCTCTGGTCCGACCTTCCTGAGATTGGCTTCCAGGCTAAGACTGCGGCAGCCATCATCGTGTTGCTCCTGTTCCTCTTCTTGATGAATGGCATCGCGATCTGGATGCGCAAGAGATTCGAAAGACGTTGGTAGAGATCAGCTCGCAAAGGGTTCAGAGGATTCAGATGGAAATGATCGTGTCTCCCGTGAGTACGCCGAAGGCAACCTCGGCGTCGTCCACGGCCAAGGTCGTTGGGCGTGATGTCAACGTCTACTACGGCGAGAAGCACGCCCTGCACAACGTGTCGGTCGACATTCCCGATCGCGGCGTCATGTCCTTCATCGGCCCGTCCGGCTGCGGCAAGTCGACGTTCCTGCGCTGCATCAACCGCATGAACGACACCATCCCGATCTGCCGCGTCACCGGCGAGATCACCATCGACGGTCAGGATATCTACGATCCCTCCCTCGACGTGGTGCAGCTCCGCGCCCGCGTCGGCATGGTGTTCCAGAAGCCGAACCCCTTCCCGAAGTCGATCTACGAGAACGTCGCCTACGGCCCGCGCATCCATGGAATTGCGTCATCAAAGGCAGACATGGACGAAATCGTTGAAACCAGCCTTCAGAAAGCGGCACTCTGGAATGAGGTCAAAGACAGATTGAACGAGTCCGGCACGGGCCTCTCGGGCGGCCAGCAGCAGCGCCTGTGCATCGCCCGCGCCGTGGCCGTGGGTCCCGAGGTCATCCTCATGGACGAGCCCTGTTCGGCCCTGGACCCCATCGCCACCGCCAAGGTCGAGGAGCTGATCGACGAGCTGAAGAAGAACTTCTGCATCATCATCGTCACGCACTCGATGCAGCAGGCCGCACGCGTCTCCCAGCGTACCGCCTTCTTCCACCTCGGCATCCTGGTCGAGGAGGGAGCCACCACCGACATCTTCACCAACCCGACGGATCAACGCACCCAGGACTACATCACCGGCCGCTTCGGCTAACGATACATACATGCCCGAGCAGGAGCTCGCCCGATGACCACCACCGAGCGCAAGTCACTGCTGGGCGGGTTCATGTCCTGGCGTACTGCCCGTCCCGAGCCGAAGGTGGCCGCGAGCCCTGTCGCGGTTGCACCAGGGCCCAAAGGAGAACCAGTTCCGATGAACGAGCACATTGTAAAGTCCTACGAGGAGGAGCTTGCCCTCCTCGACCGCAAGATCGCCCAGATGGGCGGCCTCGCCGAGCACATCCTCGCGCGGTCGTTCGACGCCCTCGAGCGCCGCGACCCGCAGCTCGCCGAGCAGGTCGTCAAGGCGGACAAGCAGATCGACCAGCTCGAGCGTGACATCGAGGAGCAGGTGATCTCCATGATCGCCCGCCGCCAGCCGCTGGCCAACGACCTGCGCCACGTCATGGCCGCGCTGCGCATCACCGGCGACCTCGAGCGCATCGGCGAT
>JBFXEP010000130.1:0-1377 GCA_050179995.1 Hyphomicrobium sp. | reverse complement strand
TCCGGCATCGAGATCTGCCGGCGCATGCGGGCGCGGATGGAGACCAAGTCCATCCCCATCGTCATGCTCACCGCCCGCGGCGAGGAGGGAGACCGCATCCGCGGCCTCTCCACCGGCGCCGACGACTATGTGGTGAAGCCGTTCTCGCTTCCCGAGCTTATGGCGCGCGTCAAGGCCATCCTGCGCCGGGCTTCGCCCGACCGCATGGCGGACGTCCTGCGTTTCGCCGACATCGAGCTCGACCGCCCGGCCCACAAGGTCACCCGCGGCCTGCGCGAGGTCCATCTCGGCCCGACCGAGTTCCGTCTCCTCGAGTTCCTGATGGAGAGCCCCGGCCGCGTGCTCTCGCGCGCCCAGCTCCTCGACGGCGTATGGGGCCGCGACGCCTACGTCGACGAGCGCACGGTGGACGTCCACGTCGGCCGCCTGCGCAAGGCCCTCATCCGTGGCAAGGAGCGCGATCCGATCCGCACCGTCCGCGGCTCGGGCTACGTCTTCGGCGAGCGCAGCGGCGCCTGACCGTTCCGACAAACGAACGAACGATCAGCACGGCACGCGGCACCATCCGCGTGCCGTTGTCATGTGGGCGATCACCTATTCCGACACGCCTCGGCCGCACTGGCGACAAAAACCCGCATTACTCACGATGCTGATCACGATTGCCGGGGGCTGATCGGCTTTCGCGTAGAGCACTTGCGGGGTGTGCGGATCAGACGCTCTGCGAGTCTAGGACAGGTCGGCACCCATGGTGTACGCGCCGGACTCGGGGCGTTCGCAGCGCATCTTTGCACGCCCATTCAAGCTCGGGCTGCTGCCTGATTCTTTCGGCGGCGAGGACCACGGCCCTCCCCGCGATCTCAAGAAGCTCATCCTCATCATCGGCCTCGGCACCCTGTCGTGGGTTGCGACCTACGTCGGCATGCTGGAGCTGATCCAGGCCAACATGGGCGACCTGCCGCTCACCCATAAGGTGATCGTCGGCTTCTCGGTCGCCATGCTCATGATCATGATCGTCTGGCTGCTCGACCAGATGTTCGCGCCCTTGGGCACCATGACGCGCCTCGCCTACATCGTGGGCTACCTGTTCCTGAGCCTGATCTCGGTCGGCTTCGGCTTCGGCTTCTACTGGAAGGTCTTGGAAAGCCGCGCCGAAAGCTCGCGCTCGGCGGAGCTCGCCGTCACCGGCGTGCAAGGCTCCCTGAACGCCGCCTCGACCCGCCTCGAGCAGCTCAACGCCACCCTGGTCCAGCTCGCCGCCCTTTCGCGCACCAAGGCCGAGACCGAGCGCACCAAAGGCACCTCCTGCCCCAACTCGAAGCCCGGCGACGGCCCCCGCCGCCGCATGCGCGACGAGGACGCCGCGCGCTTCTCCTTCGC
>JBFXEP010000129.1:0-7805 GCA_050179995.1 Hyphomicrobium sp. | reverse complement strand
GGTTGGATAGCGCTCTCCGAGTTTGGCTCCAACCAAGTGGCGGTGGGTGCAGTCAATGTTCTCGGCATCGCCATCATGAGTATCACCGCATGGCAGATGTCGCGCCGCAAGCAAGCCCGCGTTCCCTCCTGGCCGCCCAACAAGGCGTCGGCCCCCGTGCTCGCCTCCTAGGCTTCGTGCTCCTCGCGTGGTGCGTGCTCGCGCCGTGGCAGCCGTCGCTGGCTCAAGGATGCACGGTGCCTCCCGAACTCGTCGAGCTGCATGCTCCGCTGCCGAACCTTACGCGCGCACTCAACGCGCATGAGCCCATCCGCATCGTGGCGCTGGGCTCCTCCAGCACCTGGGGCACCGGTGCCACGAGCCCCGAGCGAACCTATCCGGCGCGTCTCGAGCAGGAGCTCAACGCCTCGTGGCCGAAGGGCGACGTGCGCGTGATCAACGCCGGCGTCCGGGGGCAGCTCGCGCGCGAGATGCTGGCCCGCATCGACCGGGACGTCGCACCCTTCGCGCCGCAGCTCGTGCTCTGGCAGACCGGTGTCAACGATGCGATCCGAGGCGTCGCCATCGACAGCTATCGCCAGCAGTTGACGAGCGGCATCGAGCGGCTGCGTGCCGTCGGCGCGGACGTTGTGCTCATCGACCAGCAGTTCTATCCGGGCTTCGCCAAGCTCAAGAACGGACCGCTCTATATGACCACGCTGCGCGAGGTGGCGGCGCAGCTCGGCGTCCCCGTCATGCAGCGCTTCGCCATCATGAAGCACCTGATCTCGAGCGCACAGTTCACGACGGCGAGCCTGCTTTCGCCCGACCAGTTCCACCTCAACGACCGCTCCTACGATTGCCTGGGGCGCATTCTCGCGCAGTCGCTGCGGTCCGCGGCGGCGTCACCGGCGCGTGAGCAGGCGGCCGACAAGGACAACGCGCGGATGTAGCGCGGTCGCCAGCGTCGCAAGGCTGGCCATTCGCCGTGTGCTGAGCGCTTGCCCGGCGGGGTCTACGGGTTCCCGCGCTTGGGTGCAGCACTCGGGCCCAATGCTCGCAATTGCCGCTCGTACTGCCCAATTGGCGGCCGGTTCCGGCCAAGGCCGGTCTTGTGCAGTTGCCTCGAACCCTTCATGCTTCTCTCGTCAGAGGGAGCATATGGCTGCAGCAACATTCAATATCGAGGCCTACAGTGACGCGCTGGTCGTTCTCGGAACGGCCGGCGTTGTGGTGCCACTGGTGCAGCGCTGGGGGATCAACAGTGTCCTCGGCTACCTCTGCGCGGGGGCCGTGCTGGGTCCGCTCGGGCTCGGGGCGTTCAAAGGCGAGCTGCCCTTTCTCTACTGGATGACAGTCGTCGACGCCAAGAACGTCGCCGCCATCGCCGAGCTCGGCGTCGTGTTTCTCCTGTTCGTCATCGGTCTCGAGCTCTCCTATCAGCGCCTGCAGACCATGCGGCGACTGGTGTTCGGGCTCGGGACGCTGCAGGTCGTGCTATCGACGGCGGCGATCGGCGCGGTGTTCGCGCTCGCCGGGCAGGGACCTCAGGTGGCGCTTGTGATCGGGGCGTGCCTCGCCTTGTCGTCGACGGCGATCGTCATCGAGGTGCTCGCCAGTCAGCGACGGCTCACGACGGCTGCGGGCAGGGCCAGCTTCTCCGTTCTCCTGGCGCAGGATCTCGCGGTGGTGCCGATCCTGCTCACGATCTCCATCCTGGGACGCGGCGACGAGAGCGGGGCCTTCACGGGCGTGATGCTCGCCGTGGCGACGGCGGTGCTCGCCATCGGCCTCATCGTGCTGGTCGGGCGCCTGTTCCTGAAGCCGCTGTTCGGGCTTGTTTCCGCATTCGGGATGAACGACCTCTTCGTCGCTGCGATTTTGTTCGTGATCGTCGGCGCGGCAACAGCCGCCGGGGTGGCAGGGCTGCCGATGTCGCTCGGCGCATTCGTGGCCGGCCTCCTGCTCGCGGAGTCCGAGTATCGCAAGGCGATCGAGGCCACCATCGAGCCGTTCAAAGGGCTCTTGCTCGGCATGTTCTTCTTCACCGTCGGCATGAACATCGACCCGCGCGAGCTCGTGCGCGAGCCGCTGCTGCTGGCGCTGGCCGTCATCGGCTTCATCGCGCTCAAGTCCTCACTGCTCGTCGGGCTCGCGCGGCTGTTCCAGGTGCCGTGGCCGGCTGCCATCGAAACGGGATTGCTGCTCGGGCCCGGCGGCGAGTTCGCGTTCGTCGGCATCGGCATGGCATCGGCAGTGGGTCTCGTCGGCACGGAGACATCCAGCTTCACGCTGGCCGTTACGTCGATCAGCATGGCGCTCATACCGTTCCTGGCACAGATCGACCGCCGGTTGTCATCGAAGTTCGAGAAGCCGAAGGCGCGTGATCCCTCGATCTCCATCGAGCCCAAAGCCAGCAAGGGCCACGCTCTCATCGTCGGGCATGGTCGCGTCGGGCAGGTGGTTGCCAATATGCTCGAGCGCCACAAATTCCCGTACATCGCCATCGACAGCGATGCGACGACCATCTCGGAGCACAGGCGGCGCGGGCACGAGGTGTACTACGGAGACGCGACCAACCCCGCATTCCTCAAGAGCTGCGGAATCGAGGACGCGGTCGGCGTCGTCATCACCATCCACTCGCAGGACAGCATCGACGCCATCGTCAAGGCGGTGCGCGCGATCCGGCCCGATGTTCCCGTCGTGGCGCGCGCGCGCGATGCGGAGCATGCACGCCGTCTCTATCTCAAGGGCGTCACCGACGCCGTTCCCGAGACCATCGAGGCGAGCCTGCAGCTCTCGGAAGCGACGCTGGTGGGGCTCGGCGTTCCGACGGGGCTCGTCATCGCGTCGATTCATGAGAAGCGCGACGAGTTCCGCCACGAGCTGCAGAAGGCCGCGACCGAGGCCGGCCTCGTCGCGACGCGATCGATCCGACCCAAGGCGGCGCGGCGCCCGTCCTAGCTCGTTGTGCCATCGGCGGCGACGACGGACACGACGATGCGGTCGCCCGCGCCGTGATCCTCGACCTCGATCAGCGTTCCCTTTGCATCAGGGTCTTTCAACATCTCCTCAGGTGCGACGCTGTTCCGGCTTGATCGGCGCGTTTTCATCGCGGCGGGCCGCGCGCAGGTGATTCATCCACAGCTTCGATGCTGTCGCTCGTGTCATGCGTTCCTTCCTCACCGGCCAAGGTAAGGCAAGTGACCGTCAAGATTTTCCGCACTGCACGACAGCGAAACCTTTGGTCAAGATCGAGAGAATCATGTGAATTGTTGTGGCGCCACGGAGGGCCATCACATGAAAGCCATGATCATCGCCGTCGTCGCACTTGCGTTTTCAGCGAATCAGGCGTTCGCCGTCAGTCATGCGGTCAAAATGGCGTGCGCCAGTGATTACTTCGCCCATTGCAGCATGCACTCGCCGGGAAGTCCGGGCGTCAGAAAGTGCATGCGGGCGGTGGGCGCCAATCTCTCGGCCCAGTGCATCAACGCGCTGGCAACCGCGGGAGAGATCAGCAAGGCCACGCACAAGAAGTACTTCGCCAAGCAGCAGTCGCCGAAGAAGCTCATCGTCAGCAAGAAGGCCGAGAAGCGTTACGCCAAGGCCGCGACGAAGAGGAAGATGACCGCTTCGAGCTCGAGCAAGCGGAAGCTCTATGCGGAGAACCAGATCAAGAAGAAGCGCTACGCCAAGTCGACGAAGAAGAAGTACGCAAAGAAGCAGTTCGATCGCAAACGGGAAGCGCGCGAGTACGCGAAGCGGGACGTCGCCCGCGGGTAGGTTCGTTCATCGTCCGAACGGCTTGCGCCGAGGCCTACAGCGCGATCAGTTTTGAAGAATAGAGATCGCGCTCTAGGCTTTTGATGAGCCCGATGATTCACGCTTCGGACTTTGCCCGCGCTGCCGATTCACGCCGCGCCCGGTAGGTGGCGCGGCGATCGGAGCGACTAGGGTCCGAAGCGATCATGGTCTCGAGGGCCGTCGGCGCGAGCGGTTCATTGGTTTCCCAATCGTTTTTCGCCGCGACGCCAAATCGAGCCGAGCGCGGCCGTATCCGGCTCTTGCCCCGGACATATCTAAGACTTTTTCATTCGCTCTAAGGGAACGTTATCGGCTCTCGGCTATTGTCGACGGCGCGGGGTTGTCAAGCGGCTGCACTCTTTGCGGACGTGGCGAGCGGACGGCCATGAAACGAAGAGACGAACCCATCCCGGCGCTCTCGTCGGGTCTCTCCTATGTGATGCTGACCGGGCTCGCGCTTCTGGTTGCGCTGCCGAGCCGGCTTGCCGTCGATTTCGATCATCCGTCGCCCGCCGCCGTCGCCGACACGAAAGCGTCATCTTCGAGCGAGGGATCGGCAACTCCATCGGCGACGCCCGCGTCGCCGGATGCCGCGTCCGTCGAGCCCGTCAAGGACGAGTGGCCGGAGGAGGACATCGCGCGCGGCCGCGAGCAGTGCATGCATGTGCTGGCCGGCACGGAGGCCGAGATCGAATGGCTCGAGCCGATCAAGAAAGGCGCGTGCGGACTGCCTGCGCCCGTGCGGCTCAAGAGCATCGGCTCAGACAGCAAGGTCGTGTTCGATCCGCCGGTCGACGTCAACTGCCGCATGGTCGAGGCGCTCGGCAAGTGGGTGAAGTCAACGCTGCAGCCCAAGGCGCGCGAGCGACTCAAGTCCGAGGTCGTGCGCATTGTCGGTGCGTCGGGATATTCGTGCCGCAACATCTACAACCGCCCCAATGCGCGCTTGAGCCAGCACGCGCTCGCCAACGCGATCGACATCGGTGGGTTCGGGCTCGCCAACGGGCGCACGGTGCGGGTGCTCAAGGGCTGGGGTCTCACGGCGCGCGATATCAAGGCGCAGGCCGAGGCGAAGGCCAAAGCGGAGGCGGACGCCAAGGCCAAAGCCGCGAGCGCCGAGAAGAAGGACGGTAAGGGCAAGGATGTCAAAGCGTCCGCACGTCTCGCCAAGGCCGGGATCAAGCAGGCCGCGATCACGCCAACGTCATTGACGCTCGAGAAAAAGCCCGCAGCCACGGACGGAGCCGTTGCCGAAGAGCCGGCTGAGACGCAAAAGCCCACCAAGGAGGCGCTCTTCCTGCGCGCCATCCATGGTGGGGCTTGCAGCGCGTTCGGCACGGTGCTCGGGCCCGAGGCCAACGACCCGCACCGCAACCACTTCCACCTCGATCTCATCCCGCGGCGCAAGGGCGCCTACTGCGAGTAGAGGCCGCGTTGCGCGATGCGGCCCAGAGGCCGCTTCGTCACCAGCCGATGCGCACGCCGACGCGGGGCCCGTAGAATCCGTAGCCATAGCCGTAGTAGCGGGGTGCATATGCGTAGGCGCCGTAGTAGGAATAGTATGGCCGATAGTACGGGCGGTAGCTCGGCTCGTAGTAGTACGGCGTCGCGTAGTAGGAGTAGTAGTACGGCCGGTAGTAGCGGCGGTTATAGTGGGCATGACGCCGGTTCCAGCGGCGGCGGTGGCGCACCTCCGTGACGACGCTCACATCGGCCTTGCTCGCGGCCGACGGGCCGAGCGGGCCCATGGCGCTGGCAGGCGCCGTCCAGGACGCCGTGGCCAGGGCCGCCGCGCCGCAGGCCGCCAGGGTAAAGAGCGCTGATTTCAAATGCATAGCATGCACCTCGCAGGTTGAGATCGCTTCGATCCCCCCCCGGGTCGTGTGGCGGCATTTTAGCACGCGGCAGGCTAGCTGAAAGCAGAGAGGTGGGTTTCCGGCTAAAGGAACCGATCGTTTACCTTTGCGTTCCCCTGCGCAGGGCAAGGAGCCGATCCCCGTGCGCGCGTTCGTTGCGAAGATACCTGGCCTTGCGGCCTATCTGGCCTTCATCGGTGGTCTCGGATGGGCTTCGTGCCACCTCGGCCTGCATCTCGGGGCCCAGGTTGCCATGCTGGCCGTGCCTCTCCTCGCCGGGCAAAGCGAGCGGGGGATCACGCTCGTCGAGCGCCGCCAGCTCGAAGCGCCCGCCGTGGCCGAGACCGCCCCCGCCGTGAGGAAGGTTCCGGCTGTCGCCCCGGATGCGCCTGTCATTCCGCTCGGAGTCTTGGTGGCGCGCATGGATGTCTCCGAGGAGGCTGATCGCGCACCTCATGCTCGCGCCCCGCGGCGTGAAGCGCGCGCCCGCTCGCGCGTGCGTGCCAAGCGTCCGACGCGGCTTGCCGCCGCCGATGCGTTCGGGCGCAGCTTCGGCGTCATGCTGACGGCGTCGCGCTAGGCTGTGAACTCATTATTCGATGGAGCATTGATGAGCCAAGACAAGCCAAGGGCCAGGAAAATCGCGAAGCCCGATGCCTTCGCATCGGGCAAGCGGTTTGACGCCGCCATTGGCTTGTCTTGGCTCACCCCGGAGGGGCGCGGTCTTTTCGCACCGCCGGTTCGTCGCCTGACCTTGCAAACCATGGAGGTTTGCTGCGGTCCGGCTCCTGCCGGCAGCACGAAAATCCTCGCGTCAATGCCCATCCAATAATGAGTTCACAGCCTAGGGTCTTTCCGCTTTTCATGGAATCGCGGAAAGCCCCTAGATCTTCGTCCTATCGTGCTTGGTTGCTCGCATGGCTTCGCCATGACCGGTTCCCATCCCCGGATCAAGTCCGAGGACATGCTTTTCCGGAAGCACTCTAGCCCGCCGCGCCCCTCACTTGCCCTTCTTGCGCTCGCGCTTCTCGGCCTTGGCGATGCGCTTCTCGGCGTTGCGCAACTTCCTCTGCTTGGCCTGGATGCGCTTACGGCGCTGGTCCGACATGTTAGGCATCGATGGTGCTCCCGGGGACTACTTGAACAGTGACGTGAGTGAGAAGGACGAGGCGACGATGACGGGCGGGGCCTCGGCGATCTGCGGATGCGGCTCGTCGATATAGACGTCGAGGCCGGTGGCGCGGCCGTCCTTGATCAATTGCGCGATGTAGGCCCAGCCCTTCGGCTCGAGCCCGATGCAGGCCTCCGACATCTCGCCTTTCAGGCGAACGTGGATGGCGATGTTGCCGCGCTTGGCGATCGCTGCAAGGTGGCTCGGGCTGAAGCGCTCCTTGTTCCAGAGCTTTTTCAGATAGATGCCGGCCACGTGCCGCTTGGTGCGCGGGCCCCAGCTCACGCGCTTCTGAGGCTCGGCGGACGAGAACGTGTACTCGCCGGGCGGCAACGGGCCGATGGCCTTGGCGGCGAAGCAGTCGGGGTCCGGGTTATTGCGGCAGATGTCGCGCCCCGAGAGGCCCCAGGCGATGGTGCGGCCGTTGGCTCCGGCTTCGTCGGAAATGATGAACAGGCGGCCGGTCTTGATGGTGTAGCCGAGGCGGAAGGCGCGCGGCGCGGCCGGCACCTCGTGCACGACGTCCTCGAAGGGGCTGCAGATCTCGCCGCCGGTGAGCTTTCTCTCGTAGCCGTTGAGCTTGATGGTGACGTAGTCGACGCCGTCGGCGCAGTCCCACTGCTGCAGCATCTTCTTGCCGGCGAGGGTGACGACGGGCGGCGGCTGCTGCGGAACCGGCTTCGGCGCCTCGGCGACGACGGGCTTCTTCTTGTCGGGTGCCGCCTTGTCAGGCGCGGTGGTGGCGGACCAGTCGACGGGCGGCGCGTCGGGCGCGCGCCGGATGCGCTCGCACTTCTCCGACAGCTTCGGCGGCTGGATCTGGGTGGCGGCGATCTGGCGCGCCATGGCGCTGGTGGCGCCCTTCTGCATGTAGGTCAGGATCAGCGCGGCCTGGACCGCGACCTGCTCCTCCGAGAGGTCGAAGATGCAGTCCTCATAGATCTGGTCGCCGACCTTGCTGAAGATGTCGGCGATCTCGTCGGCGGCGCCGGGGA
>JBFXEP010000128.1:0-7870 GCA_050179995.1 Hyphomicrobium sp. | reverse complement strand
CGCGTCCCTGCGTCGCCACCACAGTGTAGCGCTCGGCCGGCGTCGGGCGGGAGAAGTCGAATCCGGCGATCAGCTCCTGAGCCGACGCGACGTGACGATGGTCGACCGGGTCGGCAGCCACCACGACGCGCAGCCCCATGCGCGCGCCGAAGTCTGTGAGCGCCACGGCGAGTGGCGTCGCACCGAAGATCAAGAGCTCGACCGCGGCGGCGAAGGGCTCGATGAAGACATCCATCGTGCCCTGGCTCGCGCACATGTTGCGTGCGTAGAGTGTGCCCTCGCGGTGCTCGCCCGCTTCGCGCCCGATCGCGCGGAGAGCGTCCGGAGTTTGAACGGAGATGAGCCGCGGAACCCCGTCCGCGAGGGCGTCTCGAGCGGCCTTCAGGACGGCTCCGCGTGCACAGCCGCCGCCGATCCAGCCGGCCGAGATCGTACCGTCGGCGCGCACGATCGCCTTGGCGCCGGCCTTTGCCGCCGTGAGCGAGACGGTCCTGACGACGGTCGCCAGCGCGAACGGCTCGCCCCTGGCCCGGGCCGCGGCGACCTCCTCCATGACGTCGTGAAACTGCTCCATGATCGCGCTCGTCTCAGATGCGGGAGAGATAGGGCTCGAGGGCGGCGAGGCTCTCGATCGAGTTCGCGGGCGCGAAGAGATCGACGTAAGGCAACGCCGCCTGCATGCCGCGCGCGGTGGGCTGGTATCCGTCCCAGCCGATCATCGGATTGAGCCAGACGATGCGCCGGCACCGGCGCCGAAGCGCCTGCATTTCCGCGCCGAGCAGCTCCGGAGGCCCGGTATCGTATCCGTCGGAGACGATCATCACGCAGGTGCGCGAGTTGATCGCGCGGCGGGCGTGCCATTTGTTGAACGTTGCCAGGCTCTCGCCGATGCGCGTGCCGCCGCCGACGCCCTGGGCGATGAGCGACAGGCGGTCGAGGGCGCGGGCGGCGTCGCGCTCGGCAAGTGCCGGCGAGATATGCGAGAGGGAGGTGTGGACCAGAAACGCTTCCGACTTGCGGAAATGCTGCAGCACGCCGTGAACGAAGCGCACGAAGATGGCCGTGTACTGGCTCATCGAGCCCGACACATCCAGGAGAACGAGAAGGCGCAGCGGCTTCTGCGCTCGCTCCCGCCGAATGATCCTGAGCGGCGTTCCGCCGGACTGAATGCTGCGCCGGATGGTTCGCCTGAAGTCGATGCGCCGGCCGCGCTGGTCGTCCTTGGTGCGCCGCGTCAGCCGCGCCCGCATCTGCCGCGCAAGGCGCTCGGCGAGCGCATGCGCGGTCGCCAGGGCTGCGGGGTCGTTGATCTTGCGGAAGTCCGTGGCCGCGATGGTCTCGATGCGTGAGGCGCCCTCCATACGCCCGATGCCGCTCGCATCGGCGTCGTCCTCGGCTTCGCCGCTCGCGGTCGCCTGGTCGCCCAGGCCCGGCGCGCCCGATTCGGAATCGGACCCGGAAGAGCGATCGCGCAAATCCGTCCCTTGCGGAGACGCCGTCTGAGCCCGGCTGCGCACGGCGGCCTTCATGCCGCGGCCGAGCCAGAACGCATCGAAGATGTCGTCGAACTTCGACCAGTCGGCATGCCGCGCCGAGAACAAGGCGCGGAAGGCCTGGCGCACGTAAGCCGGGCGCATGCCGATGTCGGACGCCAGGACCTTCGCCGCATCCTCGGTCTCGCGCGCGCCGACGGCGAACGCATTGTCGCGGAGCGTGCGCACGAAGGCGGCGAGGCGGGCGGCGACCTTGTCGCCTTGCTCGGACATGGCCTGGCTTACGCGCGGATCGGAGCAGCAGAGCATCATGCCGCCTTTCCGAGAATGCGGGCGGACACCTCGGGGCTGATCCGCTTGCGATCCTCGTTGGTCTTGAGCAGGCACAGCAACGTCTCGTGAACGGCCTCGTGATTGCCTTCGATCGAGGCGAGGTTGAGGCCGAGAAGGACCGCAGCCCAGTCCAGCGTCTCGGCGACGCCCGGCGTCTTGCGCAGCTCCTGCTTGCGGATCTGTTCCACCACGCGCGCGATCTGGCCGGCGAGAGCCACGCTGATGCCCGGCAACCGCGCCAGGATGATGCGCGTCTCGCGCTCGACGTCGGGGAAGTCGAGGTAGTGGTAGAGGCAGCGGCGGCGCAGCGCATCCGAGAGATCGCGGGTTCCGTTCGAGGTCAGGATCACCTGCGGGACGCTGGTCGCCGTGATGGTGCCGAGCTCGGGGATGGTGATCTGGAAATCGGAGAGCAGCTCGAGCAGGAAGGCCTCGAACTCCTCGTCGGCGCGGTCGATCTCGTCGATCAGGAGCACGGGCGCTTGCGGCTGGCGGATGGCCGCCAGCAACGGGCGCTCGAGGAGATAGCGCTCGGAGAAAAGCTCCGCCTCCTCGATGCGTCCTTTCTCGCCCGTGCTCTCCTTGCTCACCTGGATGGCGATGAGCTGGCGCTGATAGTTCCATTCGTAGAGCGCGCTCGACTGATCGAGCCCCTCGTAGCACTGGAGACGGATGAGGCGCGTCCCGAGCGTGGCCGCAAGCGCCTTGGCGACCTCGGTCTTGCCGACGCCGGCCGCGCCCTCGATGAGCAGGGGACGCCCGATCAGCCGCATGATGTGCAACGACGTCGCCAATTCGCTGTCGGCGATGTAGCCGGTCTCGGCCAACTCTTCGGCGATGCGTTCGCGCGTGACTTGCATTCTCTCTTCCGATTTGACGGCCGGCCGGCAGATCACGTGCTTCCGGAAAGACGGGAGCCCGGAAGCACGATGATCCACCGACTCAGCCGTGAAGACCGAGCGTTTTGGCCGCTATCCAGTTGCGCCAGTGGTCGTGGGGCATCGAAATGTGCGTCGCGCCAAGGAAGGCGAAGGCGTCGTTGACGGCGTTGCTGAACGCCGGCACGCCGCCGACATTCGGACTCTCGCCGACGCCCTTGGCGCCGATCGGGTGGTGCGGCGACGGCGTCACCGTGTGGTCGGTCTCCCAATGCGGCGTCTCGACCGCGGTCGGGATGAAGAAGTCCATGAACGACGCGCCTTTGACGTTGCCCATCGCGTCGTAGGAGATCTCCTGCCCCATGGCGATGGCGAGCGCCTCGGTCAGGCCGCCGTGGACCTGCCCCTCGATGATCATCGGATTGATGCGCGTGCCGCAATCGTCGAGCGCATAGAAGCGCCGGATCTTGTAGGCGCCGGTATCGACGTCGATGTCCATGACGCAGATGTAGGCGCCGAACGGATACGTCATGTTCGGCGGGTCGTAGTAGCTCACGGCCTCGAGGCCGGGCTCCATGCCGGGCGGCGGCTTGTTGTAGGCCACCCAGGCGATGTCCTTCATGGCCTTGAACTTCTCCGGCAATCCCTTGACGCGGAAGCCGTCGATGTCCCATTCGAGGTCGCCCTCGTGCACCTCGAGCAAGTAGGCGGCTATCATCTGCGCCTTGGCTTTGATCTTGCGCGCGGCCATGGCGATCGCCGCTCCGGCGACGGGCGTGGAGCGCGAGCCGTAGGTGCCGAGGCCGTAGGGCGCGGTATCGGTGTTGCCTTCCTCGACCATGATGTTGTCGGCCGGGATGCCGATCTCGGTGGCGATGATCTGCGCCCAGGTCGTCTCGTGGCCCTGGCCCTGGCTCTTGGTGCCCATGCGTGCAACCGCCGAGCCCGTCGGGTGGACGCGGATCTCGCAGCTGTCGAACATCGCCACGCCGAGGATGTCGCAGTTCTTCGATGGTCCCGCACCGACGATCTCGGTGAAGAACGAGATGCCTAGCCCCATGATCTCGCGCGTTCCGCCGCGCCTAAAGGCTTCGCGCTTCGCGGCCTGCTCGGCGCGCAGCCCCTTGTAGTCGACGACCTCCATGGCTTTGCGCATGGCGACGTGGTACTCGCCGGAATCGTATTCCCATCCGAGCGCGGACTGGTAGGGGAACTGCTCGGCGCGGATGAAATTCTTGAGCCGGAACTCGGCCGGGTCCATGCCGAGCTTCTGCGCCATGATGTCCATCGCGCGCTCGATGCAGTAGGCGGCCTCGGTGACGCGGAACGAGCAGCGGTAGGCGACGCCGCCCGGCGCCTTGTTCGTGTAGACGCCATCGACGACGAGGTGCGCGACGGGGAAGTCGTAGGAGCCGGTGACGACGTTGAAGAAGCCGGCGGGCCATTTTGAGGGATCGGCGCACGCATCGAAGCCGCCGTGATCGGCCAGCACATGCACCCGGAGCGCCGTGACCTTGCCCTGCCTGGTGGCGGCGATCTCGGCCGTCATGTGGTAGTCGCGCGCGAAGGAGGTGGCCGACAGGTTCTCCATGCGGTCCTCGACCCACTTCACCGGGCGCCCGGTGACGATCGACGCGACGATGGCGCAGACATAGCCCGAGTAGACGCCGACCTTGTTGCCGAACCCGCCGCCGATGTCGGGGGCGATGACGTGGATCTTGTGCTCGGGAATGGTCGACAGCAGGGAAGCGACGGTGCGCACCACGTGCGGCGCCTGGAACGTCCCCCACACCGTCAGCTCGCCCTTGACCTTGTCGAAGGAGGCGACCGCCTGGCACGTCTCGAGCGGCGAGGGATGCGTGCGATGGTACCAGATCAGGTCCTTGGTGGTGACCTCGGCCTTGGCAAAGGCCATGTCGGTCGCTTCCTTGTCACCGATCGACCATTCGAAGATGTGGTTGTAGTGCTTGCGGGGGCCGTGCGCGCCGACCGTCTTGTCCTTGATGTCCTCGCGCAGAACGGGGGCGTCGGGCGCCATCGACTGGAACGGGTCGACGAGAACGGGGAGCTCCTCGTACTCGACGTCGACGACCTCCACGCCGTCGGCCGCCGCATAGCGGTCCTCGGCGATGACGAACGCGACCTCCTGGCTTTGGAACAGCACCTTGCCGTCAGCGAGCACCATCTGCACGTCGCCGGCCAGCGTCGGCATCCAGGCCAGGTTTACTCCCTTGAGGTCCTCGGCGGTGAGCACCGCCAGCACACCCGGCACCTGGAGCGCGCGTGTGGCATCGATCTTCTTGACGCGGGCGTGCGCATAGGGGCTGCGCACGAAGTCGCCGAACAGCATGCCGGGGAGCTTCACGTCGTCGACGTATTGCCCCTTGCCCTGGGTGAAACGGATGTCCTCGACCCGCTTCCTTCTGCAGCCCATGCCCTCGAGCTTGGCCTCGCGCTCTTGGCGGGCAGTCGGTGCCATCTCGTTCATTCTGCAGCCTCCACGTAGGGGACGCCGTTCAGCTTCGCCGCGGCGTATTGGATGGATCTGACGATGTTCTGGTAGCCGGTGCAGCGGCACAGGTTGCCGGCGATGCCGTAGCGAATCTCGGCTTCGGTCGGATTCGGGTTCTCCTGCAGGAGACGATAGGCGCGCACGATCATGCCCGGCGTGCAGTAGCCGCATTGCAGGCCGTGCATGGCCCTGAAGCCTTCCTGCAAGGCGTGCAGCGTCCCGTCAGGCGCGGCGATACCCTCGATCGTTGTGACCTCGGCGCCTTCGGCCTGAACCGCGAAAATCGTGCAGCTCTTCACCGACTTGCCGTCGAGATCGACCGTGCAAGCCCCGCAATGGGAGGTATCGCAGCCGATATGCGTGCCGGTGAGACCCAGCGTCTCGCGGATGAAATGGACGAGCAGCGTGCGCGGCTCGACCAGGCCTTCGACGTCCCGGCCGTTGATGCGCAGTTGGAGGTGGTGCTTTGACATGTGGTGTTTCCCGTCGATTGCAGACTGCACCGGCATCAATGGCCGGCGCGGGCGAAGGCGCGTTCGAGCGCACGCGCGACGATCACGCCGCCGACGCCCGCCTTGTAGTCGACGGGGCCGCGGGCATCTTCCGAAGGCGCCATGGATTTGCGCGCGAGGCTCGCGGCTGTCGCAAGGGCGGCCTTGTCCAGCGTGGTGCCGATCACCGAGCGGCTCGCCTCCTCGCAGAAGATCGAGATGTCGGCGAGGTTGGTGACGGCAATTGCGGCGCTCGCGACCTTGCCGCGAGAGAGCGTCAACACGACCGCCGCGGCGGCCGTCGCGTAGTCGCCGATCTTGCGCTTGAGCTTCTCGTAGGCGTAGCCGTGGCCGGCCGGCGGGATCGGGATCTCGATGGAATGCACGATCTCGCCGGGCTCGAGGGCCGTCGCGTAGGCGCCGAGATAGAACTCGCGGGCCGGGACGCGGCGCGAGCCGGCCGGGCCGTCCAGGCGGTAGCTCGCGCCGAGCACCATCATGGCCGCCGGCATGTCGTTGCCCGGGTCGCCGTTGGCGATGTTGCCGCCGAGCGTGCCCATGTAGCGGACCTGCGGGTCGGCGATGAGCAGGGACGCCTCGCGCAGGATCGGGACGGTGCGTGTCACATCGCTCGAAGCGATGAGCTCGGCCTGCGTGGTCATGGCGCCGATGGTCACGAGCCTGCTGTCGTGCGTGATGCCTTTCAGCTCGGCGATGGCGCCGATGTCGACGATATGCTCCGGCGTGGCCATGCGGAGCTTCATCATCGGGATCAGGCTGTGTCCGCCCGCGATCACCCGGGCCTCGTCGCCGTGCGCGGCGAGGAGGGCGCCGGCTTCAGCGAGCGTTTTGGGACGGTGATAGACAAATGGCCCAGGTATCATGGTGCGGGCACCCCTCTTGGCGTTTTCCTCGGCGTCGATCGTGCGGGCGTCTCGCGGCCCATTGAACGTATCGATCGATGCTTGGGAAAATCCTATGAAGGGGTGCGCTGCGGTCGCAATCGGAGATGCATGGGAGCTGGCGGGACAGACGGCGCTTTCACGCGCGGCGGCATGCTTGCACGAAATGCGGCAGTCGAGCTGACGTAAATTCACCAACGGCGCGCCGGACCGCATTTCGTACACGCGAGTCAGAGGATGTCCCGGCGGATTGGCGGTCTTTGGCGGGGACATGCAGGACGCACGCTCTCAGGCGATGGCCGCCAACCTGCAAGGACGGCCCGCGCATGTTGCGCTGTCGCCTCAAGCGTCGGCCAAACTACAACAGTGACTGGGAAGGAGTTTGAAAGCAGCGCCCCCGGCGCATGCTTACCGCTCGAGGCGCGCTTTCAGCTCCGAAAGCTTGCGCCTGCTGATCGGCAGCGAATAGGGCACCTCGCCCGAGAGCTTGGCGATGCCGCCGTCTCCGGTCTTCTTGATCGAGGCCACGTTTCGCATGCTGACGATGTAGCTGCGATGCACGCGCATGAACTCCGAGGCGTCGAGCTTGGCCTCGATATCGCTGATGGAGAGGCCGCAGAAGAAGGATTGGGAGCCGTCGAATACGGTCGTGTAGTGCGCGTCGGCGCGGACGGCGACCACGCGGGAGACGGGCAGGTAGATGGTCTCGCCTTCCTTGATGACGGGGATGGCGTTGACCGAGCTCCCGCCCGAGGACACGCTGCCCACGACGCGAACGGCTTTTCCCTGTGCCTGGGCGACAACGCCGGCCGGCGCCAGATCCTCGCCCGGCGATTCGAATGGCTGCGCCGAGGGCGTCGCCCATGCCTCCCCTGCGTCGGCGCGGGCAGGCGGGGTGTCCGGAACGAGCGTGAGAAAGAAAAAGCCCGAGATCAGGAACGCCACGAGCGATACGAGGACCGCGAGCACATCGCGCGACAGCATGGCTGCGGCGGGGTCGATGGTCGAGGTATAGAGCGTCGTGCCGGCCATGGCCGTGTAGTGCATGCCGGCGATGGCGAGCCCGAGTGCCAGCGACGCGGTGCCGAGCGGCGGGGGGGCGACGGCGAAGGCCAGGCGAATGGCGAGAAGGGAGGCGAAGATGCCGACGACGATACTCGCCATGACGAACCATGGGCTGTGCTCCATGCGCATATTGCCATGCAGCGCCAGCATGCCGATGAAATGCATGGTCACGATGCCGACGCCCATGACCGTTGCC
>JBFXEP010000127.1:0-7874 GCA_050179995.1 Hyphomicrobium sp. | reverse complement strand
ACGGCGGCGAAAGCTTCGACGTGGCGGGGCGCGGCGAGCTGCAGCTCGCCATCCTGCTCGAGAACATGCGCCGCGAGGGCTTCGAGCTCACGGTTTCGCGCCCGAAGGTCGTGTTCATGACCGACGAAACCACCGGCCAGCGCCTAGAACCGGTCGAGGAAGTGATCATCGACGTCGACGACGGCCACACGGGAATCATCGTGCAGAAGCTCTCGGAACGAAAAGGCTCGCTGCTCGAAATGCGGCCCTCGGGCGGGGGACGCACGCGCATGGTGTTTCATGTGCCGACGCGGAGCCTGCTCGGCTATCAGGCCGAACTGCTGACGGACACGCGCGGCACGGCGGTCATGAACAAGCTGTTCCACGCCTACGAGCCGTACAAGGGCGAGATCGCGGGACGGCACACGGGCGTGCTGATCTCGAACTCGGACGGGGAGGCGGCTGCCTACGCCATCTTCAACCTGCAGGACCGTGGCCCGTTCTTCATCGGCGCGCAGACGCGGGTCTATGTCGGCATGATCGTCGGCGAGCACACGCGCGACAACGACCTCGAGGTGAACGTCGTCAAGGGTAAGAAGCTCACCAACGTCCGCGCTTCGGGCAAGGACGATGCCGTGCTTCTGATCCCACCGATCAAGCTCACGCTCGAGCGGGCGATGAGCTACATCACCGACGAAGAGCTGGTCGAGGTGACGCCGAAGTCGATCAGGCTCAGAAAGCGCTGGCTCGATCCGCACGAGCGCAAGAAGCAGGAGCGGAAGCGGGAGGCGGAGAGCGAGGCCGTGGCCTAACCCCTCCGTATGCGGATGCTCGCCGGAGACGCAGGTTGTTTGTGACGCTACTTTAAATTGCGGTCGGAGCGCCATGTGCTAGAAAATGCCCTAGCTGGTGTCGCTCAGTAAATTGCTAGGATGATGCCGGCGGGTGAAATCGGGCCCTCGCCGGGTGAATATTGTGGGGATGCCCTTTGAAGAAGCTCGACGAATACATGGCGCGCAGCCTCATAGAGGCTTCGCACGACGCCTGGTGCAAAGGAGAGGTCGAGCGGCTGCTCGGCTACTACGCTGACGACTGCACCTACTGGTGCAATGCCGGCTCGCTCGCCGGTACACCGTTCATCGTCGAAGGCAAGCAGGCCTATCGGACCTTCCTCAGATCCATCTCATCGGTCGCCGAAAGCGCGTCCGTGATCGAACACTTCCAGTTCGTCGACGGTGTTGGGCGCGCGCAGGTCGAGGCCTACATCCGGCACCGGCGCACGGGGCACGTGCTGGCCGGCTCCTACAGGCAGATCGTCACCTACCGTGGGCGCAAGATCGTCCGCTGCGAGGAATATCACGATGCGGCGAAGATGGCCGCATTCTGGCGCCTCGTCACCTGCGACGAGCCGGCCGTCAACGAGACGACGGGCAAGGACGCGTCTTAGAATGCGATCAGTTTTGATTGAATCGTGATCGCGCTCTAGGCTCTTGATGAGACCGATGATTCACGCTTCGGACTCTGCCTGCGCGCCCGATGGGCGGCACGACGATCGGAGCGACTAGGGTCACGCGCGAACAAGCTGGCTTTTTTGCGTCATTTTGCGGCCCCCGGCGCGTGAAACGGGTGCGGCCGAAGTCGCAAACGCGCCATCTGGATGTGGTTACGTCCGTTGCTTCATCCGTCAACGTCATCATAAATCCGTCGTGGAGCCGGACATCATGCAATCGTTCGAGGGCAACGGCTCCGGCGGTGCGGACGCCGCAAAGCTGGATGAGCTCAAGCGCATGCTGAGGCGGCTCGACCAAGCCGCGCCGCGACCGGCCGAGTCGGCCCAGGATCGCGCCCGGCACGCCACGGCAAAGCGGACCAATGCGACGGCCTGGGGCACGGTCGTGCTCGCGGGCGGCGTGAGCCTCATCGTTTCGCTCGGGGTGGCGACGCTCCTCGTCCACGACACGCCGCTCAGGCGCTTCATCGTTTCGCTCGCGCCTTCGGGGGGCGAGGTCACAGGCGTTTCCGCCGACGGCGGCTCTGTGCCCGCAACTTCGCAGCCGACCGCGTTCAAGGGCGAGACGGCGGCGCTTCGGACGGGGAATGCCCCACGCCTGAAGGACGAGCCGCGCGCGGCGCAGACGGCAGCGACCGAGGTGCCGGCCGCTCCTTCTCCGCTGGTCGAGACCGCCCGCGCTACCGAGCCTGCGCCGGCGGCGAGCCCGAAGGCCGCCGTGCAGGAGGCGGAAGCCGCTCCGGCCGGCGCCGCGCTGGTCGAACTCGATGCCGCGCAGTTCCTCAGCCGAGGCCTCGCCATGCTGAGCCGCGGCGGCCTCAACGCCGGACAGTTGCTGCTCGAGCGGGCTGCGGATCTCGGCAGCGGGGAAGCGGCCTACGTGCTCGCGAGCACGTATGATCCCGATCCGGGGGCGCCGCGGCACAGCCCGGAGGTGCGGCCGAACGCGGAGCTCGCCTTGCGCTGGTATGCGCGCGCGGACGAGCTTGGATACGACGCCGCGCGCCAGCGGCTCAGCGCACTCAAGGGCGGCCGCTGAGCGCGGGGGACGCGCGCCCCGCCTACTTCACCCAGACCTCGACGCGGCGATTGCGGTTGCGCCCCTCCTTGGTGGTGTTGCAGCTCGTCGGCAGAAGCTTGCTATAGCCGCGGGCGACAACCACGGACGGGGGGACATCGGGGCCTAGCGCGCTCACAAGAGCGGCCTTGAGCTGCTCGGCGCGCGCCTGCGACAGGGCCTGGTTGGCGGCGAAGTTGCCGGCCGAATCCGTGAAGCCGGCCAGGATGACCCCCTTCGCGGGATCGCTCGCCCTCAGCGCGCGCACGAACTCGGCGATGCGGGCAACGTCCGCCTCACCCTTGCTGTCGAGCGTGGTCGAGGACATGCGGAACACGAGCGTCGTCGACACGCGCGAGCTGTGCTTGAGGCTCGCCGCGAGGTCCTTCAGCACGGCCGGGTCGGCGTCCGGCTCGAGGCCGATGATGCCGTCGGCAAGCCGCATCACCTGGTCGCGATCGTCGAGGAGCTCGATGCCCTGGTCGACGAAACCCTCGGCGCGGACGACATCCTGGGCCGCGGGCGACATGACGAACGCGAGCAGACGCTCCGCAACCGAACCCGGCGCCACGTTCCTGTCGTAGAGGAAGAGCCGGCGCGAGAGCGGGTACTGCTCGGTCTTGACGTTGAAGACCGTCGGCGCGTAGGCGATGCCGCACTCGTTGGCGATCTCGAGCGCCTTGGCGTTGCGCAGGTACGCGAAGCCGACGAAGCCGATGCCGTTGGCGTCGCGCGCGACCGAGTCCGACAGCTCCTCGCTCGATTCGAAGCGTTGCGCCCCGGCGGTGAGGGCCGCCTTGCGCGGCTTCAGCACGAGCGCGTTGAAGGTGTCGAAGGTGCCCGACTTGTCGTCGCGGGCGTAGACCTGGATGCGCCCGGGCTGGCCGCCCAAGGCCGCCCAATCGGTGATGGCGCCCGAGAAGATGCCGGCGACCTGGTGCATGGACAGGGCCTTCACGGGATTGCCGCGTGCGGTGAGGACGAGCACGCCGTCGAGCGCGACGACGTGCTCGCTCGCCGTCGCGCGCAGGTCCGCGATGCCCGCCGCCTTCAAGGCCTCGACCTCCTTGGCATCGATCGGGCGCGAGAGCATGCCGAGCCGCGCGTCGCCGCTGATCAAGCCTGGAACGGCCGTTCCCGATCCATGTGAGTGCACGCGCACGGAGGCGAGCGTGCCGCCGGCGTCCGTCTGCAGGCGGATCTCCACCTCCTCGGGCTGACTTCCGACCAGGGTGACCGTCTTGCCGCCGATGGAGACGGCGAATGCCTCGACGAGGGCCGGCATGAGACGAGCGCCGATGGTGTTCGAGCCTTGGATGACGAACGCCTCGGGCGTGCCGCCGGCCGCTGCACCTCGCGCGCCGGCGCCCACGCCGACGGCCATGCAAAGGACCGCAATCGCAAGACAGCAGACGGTTCGATTCCGCATCGCGCTTACTCCCGGATCGTGAGCTCTGGGATCAGTCTCGAATTGATCCTTGCGGCGTCGGAGATATCAGTGCCGCAAGGCAGGCTTGCGAAGGCGAGGTCGAGCCGCTTCGCAACGCGGCCCTTCTCGAGCGTGTAGGCCTTGAATTGGACCTCGGCGTAGCGGCCGACGCCGCAGAACTCGCCCGCCGCATGCCGGCCGCGCGATACGAAGTCGACGCCCATCTTCACGCCGGCCGCCGCCTGACCAGGGACGTGCACGAACGTGTAAACCTCGACATTCATGCCGATCGAGCGGCCGGCGCTCGCCGTGCTCAGGAAGCCCGCCCCGCGCTTCTCGCGCTTCGCACGCGCCTCCGCCTCCGCGAGCGAGGAGGGCGTGCCGGACCAGACGTGACCGGCCCCGCCGGGGGCGGCGGCGTACTCGAATGCATTGAGGTCGAGATCGACGCTGCTCGACCAGAGGATGGCGACCTTGGAATACTTGGCGAGATCGTCGGTCGCCGGCTGGCGGGTGATGCTGGTCCCATCCTCGAAGGCGATGGTGATGGATGACGCGTCGCCGGCGAAGCAATCGAGCGTGATTTTGGAGCGCCCTTCGGGGTCCAAGCGCTCGACGAGCGTCGCCTCCGCATAGGTCACGCTGACCAGCTCGCCCGCCCGGCACGACGATGCGACGGAGACCTGCGTCAGGCCGCCCGCCGCGGGGCTTACCGAGATGTCCGGCTCGCCGCAGGTGGCCTGCGGCGCGGGCGGGCTTGCGGTTTGGGCGAGCTCGACAGCCTCATCCTGCGGACGTGCAGCGGCCGCGGTGCAAGCGGAGCAGTCGAGGGCGAGGACGGAGACCGATGCGAGGAGGCCGATAGAAATTTTCCGCGCGCGGCGGTGGAGACGATCGGCTCCGGGCCCCGTGTGTCCGATACTGGGCGGCGCGGAGCAACTCACCTTGCGCATCTCGACTACGGCTTCGGCACCTCGAGTCCACCGCGTTTCCTAGTGAGCTGGGTTATACCTATTGTGACACGACGCATGCGGACGCTGCATCGCGGCTTGTGCTCAACGCGGTCAAGCCGCGCGTATGACGAGCCCGCGCATCACGAGCGTCTTAGGATGAGACCGATGCGATTGGGCGATAGACCTGGATGGCCGGGTCAAGCCCGGCCATGGAGTGAAAAAAGCGACTCGATTCAATCGGAGGTGAGCGCGCTCAGTCGATGACGATGGTCGCCACGTAGTCCATAGTGCGATTGGCGTTATCGGGCGGGAGAAGCGTGTTCAGAAGGTACGACGTCGGTGAGTAGTTCTCAGGGACGACAACGTTGAAGGCGCTGCGTGTGACGCGTGCCCTAAGACGGCCCACCACCGAGCCGCTGGTCATGCCGAGATAGTAGTCCTTGAGCGCGGCGAACCGCGGCTGCATCTGCTCCGCCACCTTGCGATGGCCCTCGGACATCTTCTTCAGGCCGGCCGGGTTCTCCACGAAAACGGATTCGAGCAGCTTGTCGCGATTTGCGGCGTCGACCTTGAGCTCATCGATGATGGTGAGCGGGCCGTCGGCGAGGCCGATGCGCGACGAGCGTCCCGCGCTCGGCACGTTGTTTCCGGTCGCCACCAGCGGCCGCATCGGCGACTTGATGCAGGAAGGGACGCGGCTGCCCTTGAAGTCCTCCGCCGTCGTCTTCGGGTCGCAGTCACGGAGCGACAGCACCGACCAGGCGAACTCCGAGCAATAGAGATCGAGCACGCCGGGCGGATTCTGGCCGAGGGCGATCTGGCCCAGGTGCTGGACGAAATTCAGTGTGTGGCCGGATTTGTACTTGGGCGCGTTGTAGTCGTCGTTGAACTTGATCTCGCTCGGATAGACGCGCCTGGCGCTCGCGTTCAGCATCGTGGCCCAGGCGGCGATGTTGGCGCGCTCGGCATCGGTGAGGCCGCGCGGGCGGACGACGTGGAGATAGTTCAGCGTGCGGTAATGGGTGCTGGTCAGGTCCGCGCTCATGCCCGGGCCGAGGTATTCCTCGTTCATGGGGTTGTCGAGGTTCCTGACCTTGCCGTCCTTGATATAGGCGACGGCGGTGTGGCTGATGCCCATCTGAACGTTGGGGTAGGCGCCGGCGCCGCCCCATTCGGTGCGGAAGGTGAGCAGGATGTCGCCGGTCTGAACGATGCCGCTCTTGGCGAGGCGGGCGGCCATGCCCGAGCGCGAGGCCTGCACGATGCGGTAGCCGGCGTCGCTGCCGGTTTTCAGCGCGTCGGGGTGCTTCCAATCGACGAGGACGTCGGTCGTCTCGAAGGTCTTGGGCAGCTCCGCCCGGCTGCTGGACGGCAAGGTGAAGTAAATCGGGATGTTCATCCGCTTGGCGAGGCGGTCGTTGGCCTTCTCGCTGAACGTGAACTCCTTGGGGGCAGCGTGCGCCGGCAGCGCGAGCGCAGTGGCGACGACGGTCAGGGCACAGAGCCGGCCCGGCAGGCTATTGCACATCGGCATCCTCGAGGCTCCAACAGGCAGGGCCGTCCGTCGCCACCGGATCGGCGGCCGGACGGTCAAAAAAAAACTTCGTTCCTGAGCTTCCCCACGGGAAGCCTAGCATGGCGCCGGACGCTTCCCAACCTAGGTAATGGCCTCGCGAGTCGCCCGGCGGCGACACGCGCCGCCTCTCCGCGCGCCGCCCGCGCTTCCCCCCGTGACTCGATGCGGGCTGGCGGGCTAGGATCAGCCGGGCGCACGGGTAGGGGAGTTCCGGCATGGCGCAATCTGCAGCAGCGAGCGGGTCGGGCGCGATCCCCGAGACCAGCCACGAGCAGACCGTCTACGCCTCGAGCGGCGGACGCAAGACGTTTTTCTCGTTCGTCTTCCTGATCCTGCTCCCGTTCTTCGCCAGCCTGCCGGCGATGATCTTCATGCGCGTGAAGAACGGTCTCGTCTTCGACGCGGTCGGGCTCGGCATCACGGCGGCCGCCTTCACCATCCTCATGTTCCTCGTCGTCGTGGAGCTCCTGTTCTCGCTGCGCGCGCGCATCGAGCTCGGCGAAAAGTCGCTCAAGATGACGCTGCCT
The DNA here is from genome assembly GCA_050179995.1 of Hyphomicrobium sp. Taxonomy (GTDB): domain Bacteria; phylum Pseudomonadota; class Alphaproteobacteria; order Rhizobiales; family Hyphomicrobiaceae; genus Hyphomicrobium_C. The sequence goes on along the minus strand of JBFXEP010000127.1, from coordinate 843 downwards.
GCCGGGCGCGGCCCCACACCGATGCTGCGCTACAAAAGCTACGACATCCCCTACGAGGATGTGCAGACGGTTGAGACGCGGCGTGAGATCTACGGCGGCTCGCTGGTGCCGGTGCTGCTCAAGGGCGCGCGCATCGTCACCAAGGACGACAAGTCCATCTCGCTCGGCTACGTAAGCGAGGCCAACGTCGACCCGTGCTTCCCCTACACCGAGATCGCCAAGAAGATCGCCGACCGGGCGCGGCTGCCGCTGATCGACCGCGGCAACGTGCGCCGCTCGTTCCGGCGCAAGTTCTTCGGCATCAAGGGAAGCCGCGTGAACGAGGTCGACGCGGTGGACGAGGGGCAGATCGCCGAGCTCAACAAGTCGCACCACAACGTGGTGATGGGCCTCATCGGCGCGCTCGCGGTGCTGATCGTGATCGGCATCGTCGACGACCTCGCGAGCGAGACGCCGATCGGGCAGACCGCGTCGACCGCGCTGCCCGCGCCGACCAAGATCGCGCCGCAAAAAAAATAGCAATCCTTCTTTGCGCTGCCGATTCACGCCGTGCCTGATAGGCGGCGCGACGATCGGAGCGCTAGTTGACGAACACGCGGACGGTGCGCCTGCGCCGGCCGGCATAGCCGGCGAGCAGCGCAAGGGCGCCGAAGATGACGAACGTCGGCAGCCCGATGAGGGGCGCGACGACATCGTCCCATATGCCGAGATTGGTCACGGCCTTGTGCGCGGCCTCGTACGAGCTCGGCGCCAGGTCCAGCCAGTGGGCGGCGAGCGAGGTCGCCTTGAAGGGCGCGGCGCCGTAGACCGGCGGCGTCGCGTCGACCACCAGCGCGATGGTGG
>JBFXEP010000126.1:0-7877 GCA_050179995.1 Hyphomicrobium sp. | reverse complement strand
TCTTTTCGCACCGCCGGTTCGTCGCCTGACCTTGCAAACCATGGAGGTTTGCTGCGGTCCGGCTCCTGCCGGCAGCACGAAAATCCTCGCGTCAATGCCCATCCAATAATGAGTTCACAGCCTAGCGCCTCGAGCGCTTGGAAAAGCCCCTCATCCGCCCCATCCTGCCGGAGGCAGGCCTCCGCCAAGCCGGGGCACCTTCTCCCGTTCCGGGAGAAGGAAGTGTGGTGCCATCGACCGGCTCCACTTCACGTTCCTCTCCCGGGACGGGAGAGGATGCCCGTCAAGCTGAAGGCTCGCCTTCAGCGAGATGGGCAGGTGAGGGACTTGCCACATCCCGGAACGTCACCGCATAGGCCAGCCGTCAGTTCACGCGCGTCACTTCGACGAGGTTGTCCGAGAAGGTCGGCGCGCGTCCGAGCCCGCTCCAGGCGTCGGACGAGATCGAGTTGACCGACCCGTCCGAGCGATTGAGCGAACGCCAGTAGCCGAGCGTCGCCACCACGATGCCGGGATTGACGTCGTCCGACACGCGCGCCACGCCCTCGAAAGAGCCGCGCGCGTTGCCAACCCGCACCGGATCGCCTTCGCGGATGTTGCGCGGCTCGGCGTCCGCCTTGTTGATGAGCACGAACTGCTCGCCCTGCCCCCGGATCTTGTGCGGCTCGTTGGCGTAGCAGGAGTTAAGGAACCCGTGGCTCTTCGGCGAGATGATGTTGAGCGGATAGCTCCTGGCGAGATCGGGGTTCGTCTCAGGCGATTCCCGCGTCGGCACGTAGCCCGGCAGCGGGTCGATGGGCGAGCCGTCCTGCTCTCCCTCGTACATGGCGCGGAACGGACCGGCGACGAAGTTCTTGTGGTCGGGCAGCAGCAGCTCGACCTTGCCTGACGGCGTGGGGAAGCGGCCCTCGGCGTGCGGCGCGCGCGTGTCCTTGGAGCCGACGTCGATCCTGTAGTAGCCGTGCGTCTTGAAATAGGCCATGTCGACGCCGCCCATCTTCGGATCGTCCCAGTTGATGTAGGCGGCACACAGCTCGCTGTCGGTCATTTTGAAGACCGGATCGTCGAAGCCCATCTCAGCCGCCAGCAGACGCCACAGCTCGCTCGTCGGCTTGCACTCGCCGGGCGGGTCGACGGCCTTCTGGTTATAGGTGAGGTAGAAGGTCCCCCAGGACCACATCATGTCCTCGGCCTCGCCCGCCATCGCCGACGGCAGGATGATGTCGGCATACTTCGCCGTGTCGGTGATGAAATGCTCGGCAACGACCGTGAACAGGTCCTCGCGCTTGAGGCCTTCCACGATCTTGTTCGTCTCGGGCGACTGGCTGACCGGGTTGGTGCAGAAGACGAACAGGCTCATGATCGGCGGGTCGAGCTTCATCTCGCCGGTGAGCGCCTGGCCGAGCCGCAGATTGTTGACGACGCGCGTGCCGGGCTTGATGAAGTCCGGGCGCGCCGCTTTCACCCAGTCGATGGGGAAGTCCCACAGCGGCAGTTGCAGCATGCCGCCGCCCACGTGACGCCAGGACCCGGCGACCGCGGGAATCGCATAGATCGCGCGTGCCGCCTGTGCGCCGCCTGCGGAGCGCTCGATGGCGACGCCGATGCGGATCGCCGACGGCTGCGAGGTGGCGAACTCGCGCGCGAACGTCGCGATGTCCTCCGCCTTGACCCCGGTGATCTTCTCGGCAACGTCGAGCGGGAACCCGGCGGCGCGTTCCTTCAGCTCCGGCCAGCCGAGCGTATGCTTGTCGACGTAGTCCTGATCGACGAGACCCTGCTCGGCCATGGAATTGATGACCGCCAGCGCCAGCGCCCCGTCGGTGCCGGGCTTCGGGCAGATGTGCCAGTCGGCGCCCTTGGCCGTGCGCGAGCGGAAGGCGTCCACGACGACGATCTTCGCGCCGCGCTTCTGCGCTTCCAGCACGAACGGCCAATGGTGCAGGTTGGTCGAGATCGTGTTGCACGCCCAGATGACGATGTACTTGCAGTGCACGAAGCTCTCGGGGTCGACGCCGCCGGTCGGCCCGTGCGTGAGCAGCCAGGCCGTCGACGAGCCGGAGGTGCAGTAGGTCTTCTCGTTCACTGTCGAGCCGAGCCGGTTGAAGAACGGATCGCCCGAGTTGATGCCCTGCACGAGCCCCATGTTGCCGAGATAGCTCTGGGGCATGATCGCCTGGGCGCCGTACGTGGCGATGATCTCGCGCCAGCGTCGGCCGATCTCGGCGATGGCCTCGTCCCAGGTGATGCGCTCGAAGGTGTTGCCGCCGTTCGGCCCCGAGCCTTTGGGACCGACGCGGCGTAGCGGGGTCATCAGCCGGTCGGGGTTGTGGTGGTGATCGTGGAAGTCCTTGAGCTTTACGCAGAGGCCGCCGCGCGTGAACGGGTGGTCCTTCTTGCCGCGCACCTCGACGAGCTTCCCGTCCCGGACGTGATAGTCCATGGCGCAGGTGTCCGGGCAATCGTGCGGGCAGGCGCCGTGAAAGATTTCGGGCTTGTTGTGCTCGTTCATAAGGGTGCGTCCTCCGTCGCGATTTTTTTTGCGCGGCCCGTTGCGGCTTCGTCTCGAAGCCGGGCTCTGCGTGTTTGATGCGACACTCTGACACCGAGGGTTACGATCATCAACCATCCCGCAGGTGATTTCTTCGTATCTATACGGATATAGCGTCTAGGGTTTTGGGGCGAAGTCCCTCACCTGCCCACCACGCCTTCGGCGAGGGTGGGCATCCTTGTCGCCCGACGCGCGGAGCAACCTAGGGCGCGCAGGAGCCATCCGTGCGGAACACCGCGCCGGACGGAGCGATGACCGTGCCCGCACCCGCGTCCACGTACGCGTCCTCCGCCGGCACCTTGCCGTGCCCGCCCGGGATATCGAGCATGTAGGTCGGCATCGCGAGCCCGGAGACGCGCCGCCTCAGCTCTCGCGCCAGCGCCTGCCCCTCGGCGAGCGACGTGCGGAAGTGTTCCGTGCCCGGCGCAAGATCGCCATGGTGCAGGTAGTAGGGCTTGACTCGCGCCTCCACGAAGGCGCGCATCAGGGCTTCCAGCGTCTCCACGTTGTCGTTGACGCCGCGCAAGAGCACGCTCTGGCTGACGACGGGAATGCCGGCGTCGGCGATGCGCCCGATCGCGTCGCGCGCGAGTGGAGTGAGCTCGCGCGGATGGTTGGCATGCAGCGCGACGTAAACGGTCTTGCTCCCACTTGCGAGCGCCGCGACGAGATCCGCCGTCACGCGCTCCGGCGCCACGACCGGCACGCGCGTATGCCAGCGTACGATCTTCACATGCGCGAGGCTCCCGAGCGCGGCCGTGATCTCCGCGACGCGCCGCGGGCTCATGATAAGCGGATCGCCGCCGGTCAGGATCACCTCCCATATCTCGGGATGCGCGCCGATGTAGGCGAGCGCCTGCGCGATCTCGTCGGCCGTGAGATTGGCGTCCGCCGCCGGCCCCACCATCTCGCGCCGGAAGCAGAAGCGGCAGTAGACCGGGCACACCCCGACGATCTTCAGGAGCACGCGGTCCCTGTAGCGATGCACGATGCCCCTGACCGGGCTGTGCCGGTGATCGCCGATCGGATCGGCACGCTCATCTGGGGTGAGATCCAGCTCCCGCACGTCCGGCACGAACTGCCGCGCAATCGGGTCAGCCGCGTCCTTGGCGTCGATGAGCTCCGCCATGGCCGGTGTGATGGCAACGGCATGCCGCTCGGCGACGCGCGCGATCTCCGCCTCTGCGGAGCGAGGCGCGAGCCCCGCGTCGACGATCTCCGTCGCGGTCCTCAAGGTATGCCGAACGCGCGTCATTTGGGCGGCCACTCTTCGGTGTCGTGGTCCGGGTGCTGGAACGAGACCAGGGTCGCGAGAAACGGCGCCGCGTCCGCATCGCAATTGGTATGCTCCTCGGGAAGCCCGGCGATCCCATCCATGTACGGCAGCTTGGACTCGACGCCCCATTGGATTTTGGGTGCGATGTCCTGCGGACGGTCGAAGGCGCCGATAGCCATCGCGATGCCGTCCGGCGCCTCGTAGGAGAGCGGCGTGCCGCAGTCGGCGCAGAAGCCGCGCGACGCCGAGTTCGAGGATTGGAATGTCTTCGGCTTGCCGCGCGTCCAGGTGAGGCTCGTGCCGCGCACCGAGACGAGCGGCGCATAGAAGCTGCCGAACGCCTTCTGGCACATGCGGCAATGGCAGATCGAGGCGTCGCCCAGCGGCCCCTCGACGCGAAAGCGCACCGCGCCGCATTGGCATCCGCCGGTATGGACTTCGCTCATGTCGTATCTCTCCCTCTCCCCATCGCCCTGGTCTTGCGACGGGGAGAGGGGAGTGACGCTTACTTGCTCCCTTGGGCGAGCGGTGTCCAGATCACCTGGTCGATGCGCCGGGCGCCCGTCGCCAGCATGACGAGACGGTCGAAGCCGAGTGCGCAGCCGCAGGACGGCGGCATGTGCGCCAGCGCCGCGATGAAATCCTCGTCGATCGGATAGCGCTCGCCGTAGCGCTCCTCTTTCGTGTCCATCTCCGCCTCGAGGCGCTGACGCTGCAACACGGGATCGGTCAGCTCGCCGAAGCCGTTGGCGACCTCCACCCCGCAGCAATAGAGCTCGAAGCGTTCCGCGACGCGCGGGTCGCCGGGCTTCGGCCGCGCCAGCGGCGCCTCGCTCGCCGGATAGTCGATGAGCAGCGTCGGGACGCCGAAGCCGAGCTTCGGCTCGATGAGCGCCGTCAGCACCTTGGAGAAGATGTCGCTCCACGTGTCGTCGGGGCGCGGCGCGATGCCGGCCGCGCTCGCCGCCGCCGCAAGCGCGTCGCGGTCGTTTCCATCCGTGCCGACGGTGCCGAGGAGGTCGATGCCCGCATGCCGCCGCAAGGCGTCGGCCACTGTCAGCCGCTCGGCTTCGCCCTGAGGATCGCACGAGGCCCCGCGCCATGAGAGCTGGCCGGTGCCGCCGTGCCGGGCAGCCAGCGCCGTGAGCGCAACGCATTGCTCCATCAGGCGATCGAAATTCTCGTCCGCCGAGTACCATTCGAGCATGGTGAACTCGGGCGCGTGCAGCGGCCCCCGCTCCCGATTGCGGAACACGGGCGCGAAGGCGAAAAGCCGCGTCCAGCCCGACGCGAGGAGCTTCTTGCAGGCGATCTCCGGCGAGGTGTGGAGGAAAAGCGTCTCGCGGCCGAGGTCGGGCGCGATGAGCTCCGTCTTGAAGGCATGCAGGTGTGCCTCGTTGCCGGGCGAGACCTGCAGGCAGGCGGGCTCGACCTCGATGAAGTCCTGCCCCGCGAACCAGTCGCGCATGGCTCTGTGAATGCGCGTCCGCGCCATGAGGAACGGTGCGCGGTCGGCATGAACCGCAGGGGTCCACCAGGGCGAAACGGGGGGCATCGGGCCGTCCTCGGAGCATCACGACGCGCCTCGTGCGCCGTTGCACGCGCACCATATCGGCACCCCTGAGCACTGCTCAAGCCGCATCAACGGGCACGAGCCCGGGGAACCACGGCCCTGTGCGGCCATCTGTTTTTCCCTTATGGCGCAAGGCTTCGCAGGGCCCCCTTGGCCTTGTGCGCGATCCAGAGTAAGAAGCGCCGAGATTTCCTGCCCGTGGTGACTGTTCATTCGCGGTGGCCGATGATGGGCCGCCGTCGGGCACGCGACGAATTGATGGGAGAAGACTGTGGTCAAGGTGATCGCCAGCTCGGTCCGCAAGGGCAACGTCCTCGATCTCGACGGCAAGCTCGCCGTCGTCATCTCGGCCGAGAACATCCACCCCGGCAAGGGCACGCCCGTGACGCATCTCGAGATGCGCCGCATCTCCGACGGCGTGAAGGTGACCGAGCGCTATCGCACCACCGACCAGGTCGAGCGCGCCTACCTCGAGGAGAAGGACTTCAACTATCTCTACGAGGACGACATGGGCTTCAATTTCATGCAGCCCGAGACCTACGACCAGATCCTGATTTCCAAGGATGTCGTCGGCGATCAGTCCGTCTGGCTGCAGGAGGGCATGACCTGCTCGGTATCGCTGTTCGAGGGCAACCCGATCGCCATCGAGCTGCCGGCCCGCGTGACGTTTGAGATCGTCGAGGCTGACCCGGTGGTCAAGGGCCAGACGGCGTCGTCGTCTTATAAGCCTGCAAAGCTCGCCAACGGCGCTCGCGTCATGGTGCCGCCCCACATCGGCAGCGGCACGCGCGTGGTCATCATGACGGCCGATGGCTCCTACGTCGAGCGCGCGAAGGACTAGAGGCCCGGCGGGCCGGGGAACGGACCCCACGCGGCTGTCCACGGGTAGGAATAGCGGTAGGTGCGCTGCTTCGCGAGCCGAGCCCGCCGCGCCTTTTCCGCGCGCCACTGCGCCTGCTTCTTGCGATAGGCCTGCTTCGCGCGTTGGCGTTCCTTTAAAGCCGCCCGCGCATCGCCATCGTCGTCATTCACCTCGGCCGCGCGATCCTCACGGCCGGCAAAGGCGGGGCTGATCGGCGCCGCGAAAAGAGCGCTCGCGATCACGAGAGCGGCGATGAAGGCAGGATGCGGCATGACGGGCCTCCTTGGTCCTGATCGCGTGCCGGTGCTCGCAAAAACCCGTACGGCTCAGGCACGTTCGCTGCGATTGTAGGGGTCGATGTCCCACCCGTCGTCATCGTCGTCGGGACCGTTGGCGGAATCGTCGTCATCATTGTCGTCGTCGCCGAACCGCGGATCTGGATCATCCTGCCTGAGGCCGTCCTGATCATCCTCGTCGGACGGCTGGTTGCCGTGGATCTCATCGTCCAAGGCCAGAATGACCGCGCCAAGCGCACGATAGACGCTGGCCGCGCGCGACGGCCCGGCGAGCGGAAGCGTGAGAAAGACTACGGCGGCAGCGAGTGCGAGAACGCGCATCTTTGACCTCCAAGGCCCCGACTCCCCTATCATGAGGGAGGAATGGGGCTACCGGAAGGTGCAAAGCGCAAACGAAGCCTTAGGCTTTATTGTTCCTCGCGGCTTCAAGCGAAAACCGGCGCGGCCGTCGCAATCGGCGAGAAATGCCCAATATCAACGCCTTGCGCCGCCTCGCGACGGACGTGTTCAGACCCTCGGAACCCGGAGCGGCGGAAAAGCGCAGCCTAAAACTTCGCAAGCGCGCCGGGAGCCACCTCTGCGCCCGTCTGTTCATAAAGCGCAGCCACGCGCGGCACGATGTCGTTGGCGTCCTCGACCACGTTGAGGCGCACCTCGAGCCCGCGCCGGATGAAGGCCTGCCCGCGCATGTGCTCGAGTAGCCCGAGGAACGGCGTCCAGAAACCGGCGATGTTGGCGACCACGATCGGCTTCGCGTGCTGGCCGAGCTGGGCCCAGGTGAGCTGCTCGACGAGTTCCTCGAGCGTGCCGATGCCGCCCGGCAGCGCCACGAACGCGTCCGAGCGCTCGAACATCATCTTCTTGCGCTGGTGCATGTCCGAGGTGACGAGCAGGTCCGTGACGTCGCGCAGCATGTGCTCGCGCTCGACCAGGAAGCTCGGGATGATGCCGGTAACCTTGCCGCCGGCCTCGAGGGTGGCCTTGGCCACCTCGCCCATGAGGCCGAGGCCGCCGCCGCCGTAGACGAGGCGAATGCCGTTCTGCGCCAGCGCCCGCCCCAGCGTGCGCGCTGCCTCCGCGTAGGCCGGATTGTCTCCGAGGCCTGACCCGCAATAGACGCAAACGCTGTCGAAGGCTTCGGATTTCGGCTGCGGTCCCCCGTTTACGTGCTTGGGGAGGGGGGTGCGGGAGCGGCCTTTTCGCATGGGCTTCTGGTTGGTGGTGGAACGGGTAAGTGGGGTATCCAAGTGTTGTCCTTAGTCTGTGATGAAGTGAAAACGATGACACGAAGGCCGGCCCCTCAAGATGGGGTGTCCGGC